>DASTNU010000742.1:0-5019 GCA_035720605.1 Longimicrobium sp.
ACCCAACCCGGCAGCGAGCAGCAGGTTCTTCAATCGCTTCATTGTTGGTCTCCTTATGTGTGGGAGCATCTGAAGAGGGTAAGAGTAACGCCATCCCCGGTCAACGATGACGTCATGTGGGGGATGAGGCGAGATTGGGCCGGGGCGTCCTGGCTCAGGCCCGGATATCCTCCGGAATCCGCCACCCTCTTTGCAGCCGCGCACCGGCCCCGTACGTTGGGGCGGGTGCGCGGCTTGCGTGTGGGCCGCGGCACTGCCCGTGGGCCGCCGCGCCCTTGCCCGCCACGCCTGCCGGAGACGGATTCCGAGTGAACCGCGAGTACCACCGCTGGCACAGCCCCTCGCTGGGCCGCGACATGGAGCTGCTGGTGTTCGGGCACGCGGGTGCGCGCGTGCTGGTGTTTCCCACCTCGATGGGCAGCTACTTCGAGTGGGAGGACCGGGGGATGATGAACGCGCTGGGCGAGCACCTGCGCAACGGGTGGATCCAGATCTTCTGCGTCGACAGCGTGGACGCCGAAAGCTGGTACGCGCGCGGAAAACATCCCCATCATCGCGCCATCCGCCAGTTCGAGTACGAGAACTACCTCCTGCGCGAGGTCCTGCCGTTCTCGCAGAGCCGCAACGACAACCCGTTCCTGATGGCGGTGGGCGCCAGCTTCGGCGCGTACCACGCGGTGAACACCGCCTTTCGCCACCCGCACCTGTTCGGCCGGGTGATCGGGCTGAGCGGGATGTACGACATCCGCGAGCAGACGGGCGACTACTATGACGAGGCCGTCCGCGCGCACAACCCGTCGCACTACGTCAGCGAGATCCACGACCACGGGCACCTGGAGGCCATGCGCCGCATGGACATCATCCTGTCCACCGGCCGCGACGACCCGTTCGTGGAGAACAACCGCTACCTGTCGCGCATCCTGTGGGAGAAGGGCGTGGGCAACGCCCTGCGCCTGTGGGACGGCTGGTCGCACGACTGGCCGTACTGGATGGAGATGATGCGCGCGTACGTCGGCGGCGCCGACTGAACGACGAGTGCGTGAGTGCGTGAGTGCGTTAGTGCGTTAGTGGAACGTGCATCGAAGTTCTCCCTTTCCCCACGCGGTTCGTGGGGGAAGGGCCGGGGACGGGGGGCGGCCCGCTGCCGCCGTGATCCGTCCACGATGAAAGAAGTTCAACCTCCCCCAGGGGTTTTGGGGGTGGCGGGCGAGTCTTGCGAGCCCGGAGGGGGCGGGCGCGGAGCTCGCCCGGAGCGACGCAGTTCATCCTGATCGACAACGCCAGGCGGAGGACGGGGAGATGACGCTGAAAGTGGGGCTGATCGTCGGACGGGAGTGGTCGTTTCCGCCGGCCTTCATCGAAGAGGTGAACCGCCGCAACGAAGGGGTCACCGCCGAATTCGTCACGCTGGGCGCGCCGCGCATGGACCAGCCCAGCGAGTACGCGGTCATCATCGACCGCATCAGCCACGAGGTGCCCTTCTACCGCACCTACCTCAAGCAGGCGGTGCTGCAGGGGTGCACCGTCATCAACAACCCGTTCATGTGGACGGCCGACGACAAGTTCTTCGGCGCGGCGCTGGCGACGAAGCTGGGCATCGCGCATCCGAAGACGGTGGTGCTCCCCAACAAGGAGTACATCCCCGGCATCGTGAAGGAGGAGTCGCTGCGCAACCTGCAGTACCCGCTGGACTGGCAGGGCATCGTGGACTACGTGGGGCTGCCCTGCGTGCTGAAGGACGCGCCCGGCGGCGGGTGGAAGGACGTGTACGTCTGCCGCTCGCTGCAGGAGCTCATCTACCACTACGACACCTCCGGCCTGCTGACCATGGTGGTGCAGGAGTTCATCAAGTGGGACCACTTCGTCCGCTGCATCTGCCTGGGGCAGGAGGAGGTGCTCCCCATTCGCTACGACCCCGGCGAGCGAAGGTACCACGTGGACCACGCCCACATGAGCGACGAGCTGGGGCGCCGCGTGGTGGAAGACTCGCTCAAGCTGGTGCGCGCGCTGGGCTACGACATGGACTCGATGGAGTGGGCCGTGAAGGACGGCGTGCCCTACGCCATCGACTTCATGAACCCCGCGCCGGACATGGACGTGTACTCGCTCACCCCCCACTACTTCGACTGGGTGGTGCAGCACATGGCCGACATGGCCATCCGCCTGGCCAGAAACCCGCGCCGGCAGGCGGCGGAGGTGGGGTGGGCCGCGCTCTTCCAGGGTTCCCGCGAGATGGCCGCGGCGGTCGCGGCCTCGCCCGTGGTCCACGCGTCCACCCTTCCCTCCGGCGAGGCCGGGCAGGCGGGGAGCCCCGGCGGCCCGTCCGCGACCACGACCACCACCGACGCCACCCCCCCCGGCACCGGCGAAGGGGACGGCCGCGGGGGATGGCTCATCGGCGGCGGCCGCGGCGGCGAGGGGGGTGGAGGAGGCGGCGAAGGCGAGCGCTCGGGCGGCGGCCGCGAGAGCGATCCCGGCGCGGGCGAGGGCGGCACGACGGACGATGGAGTTCCGCAGACCACCACGATCGACACCAGCATGGAGGCGGCGACCATGGAAGCATCCGACACGGAACCGGCCGGCACGGAAGACCTCGCCGGGGGCGACGCGGCCTCCGCGGGAGATGCGGGGGACGGGAGCGGCGGGTGGCTGATCGGCGGCGGGCGCGTGGAGGGGGATGCGCCGTCGACCGCGGACACCGCCTACGCCTCGGACGCGGACGCCGGCGGCGACGCGGATGCGTCGACGATGGGCGACAGCGGCGGCTGGCTGATCGGCGGGGGGCGGACCGAGGAGTCCGACGACCCGGGCGACGCGCCGGACCAGGAGGTGGACAGGGAGGCCCAGGAGGGGCACGCGTGAGCGATGCGGCGGTCGCGCGCGAGGCCATCGCGCGCTGGCACGGGCTGCTGGAAGACGCGGAGCTCGCGCGGCAGAGCGCGGAGCGGATGGACGAGGAGCACCGGCGCCGGGGGATGTACTTCGGCGACCGGCCCCTCTGCTCCGTGCTGCGCCCGCGGCTGCTGACCCCGGGTCAGTACCGCTGGATCCGCCGCGAGATCGCCACGCTGATGCGCGCGTTCACCCGCATCCACGAGCGCGCCATCGGCGACGCCGCCTTCCGCGCGCAGTTCCGCCTGCTGGACTGGGAAGAGACGCTGGTGCACGACGACCCCGGCTTCCACTCTCCCAGCCCCACCTCGCGCCTGGACGCCTTCTTCTCGTCCGACGAGCAGACGCTGCGCTTTACCGAGTACAATGCGGAGACGCCGGCGGGCCCGGCGTACATGGACGTCCTGTCCGACGTCTTCCTGGCGCTCCCCGTCACCGGCCGGTTCCTGCGCTCGCACGTGCTGCACCCGCTCCCCGCGCGGCCCGCGGTGCTGCACGCGCTGCTGGACGCCTGGCGCGAGTTCAGCGGCGGGCGCGAGCTGCCGCGCATCGGCATCCTGGACTGGAGCGACGTTCCCACCCGCAGCGAGTTCGTCTTCTTCCGCGACTACTTCCGCTCGCACGGCATCCAGGCGGAGATCCACGATCCCCGCGAGTGCGAGTACCGCGACGGAAAGCTGGTGGCGCCCGGCGGCTTTCAGATCGACTTCATCTACAAGCGCGTGCTGATCGACGAGCTGGTGCTGCGGATGGGGATGGACAGCCCCGTGGTGCGCGCCGTCCGCGACCGCGCCGTGTGCATGGTGAACCCGTTCCGCTGCAAGATCGTCTACAAGAAGGCCTCCCTGGCCGTGCTGGGCGACGAGCGCAACGCGGCGCTGTTCGAGGCGGACGAGCTGGCCGCCATCCGCGCGCACGTGCCCTGGACGCGCGTCGTCGAAGAGCGGCGGACGGAGAAGGGCGGGGCGGCGATCGACCTGCTGCCGTGGATCGCCGGGAACCGCGAGCGGCTGGTGCTGAAGCCCAACGACGACTACGGCGGCCGAGGCATCGTCCTGGGCTGGCTCGTCTCGGACGACGAGTGGCAGGCGACCATCCGCACCGCGCTGCAGGCGCCGTACGTGGTGCAGGAGCGCATCGTCCTGCCCACGGAGCCCTTTCCCAGCTGGGTGGACGGCGGCGTGCAGGTGACTGACCGCATGGTGGACATCGCGCCCTACGTCAGCAACACGGCGCAGGTGGACGGCTGCCTCACCCGCATCGCCACCGACCCGCTGCTGAACGTGACCGCGGGCGGGGGATCGAGCGTGGCGACCTTCCTGGTGGAGGAGCGGTAGGGATGGAGATGCCGGAGGCGCTGCGCGCGCGCTTCGGCCATGCCCCGGACCGGCCGTGCGTCACGGTGGACGGCACGGCGATGCGCGCGGGGCAGCTCTCCTGCCGCTCGCTGAACTTCGGGACCTGGCACCGGACCGAGGGAATTCCGCAGGCGGACTGCACGGCCGAGGTGCCGGTGGCGTTCCTGCTGGAGATGATGGAGCGCGAGCACCCGGCGTACGTGGAGGACGCGCTGCGGTGGCCGGAACCGGAGAACGCGTTCGAGCAGACCCGGCTGGCCCGCGCCGGCGGCCGTGCTGGCGGACCCGGCGCTGCTGCCCATGACGCTGGTCTGGTACGACCATGACCTGCTGGTGGCGTGGCTGGGGGACGGCCAGCCGCCGGAGCGGCCGGGGTGGGTGGCGAATCCCATCACGCGCCACGCGCTGGTCGGCAGCACCGTGATCCTGGGCGGACGCGCGCTGATGGCCGGGCGCTGAGGCGGCCCACGGTCCTGGTGGAATTGCCGTGATCGCGCTCTACGGGGCGGGTGGGCCCCGGAAGGCGTAGAACCTGGGGGTGGAGCCGGCGGGGACCGTGCCGGGGGCGTGTACCCCGAAGTACGTGGAGCCCGAGGTGCCGGATCCCGCGCTGCTCGCCAGGTAGAGCGCGCCGTCGGGGCCGATGGCGGGATGGCTCCACTCCACGTGGCCTTCCAGCTCCCGGCTCCATAGCCGCTCCCATCGGTCCCGGCGCTCGTCGAACCGGACCGCGAAGACGTGGCCGTTGCGGGCGGGGGTGAAGCCCAGG
>DASTNU010000743.1:0-3969 GCA_035720605.1 Longimicrobium sp.
AGCGCGGAGCTCCACTCGTCCTCCGACGTGCCGACCACCTGCGCCACGTACGCCCGGGTGCGCTCGTGCGCCTGCGCCAGCTCCGCCTCCAGCCGCGGCGACGTGCTCCCCGGCGGCGGCCGCAGGATGCGCCCGCGCTTCGAGGCGATGGTCCACCGCCCGCCCGCGAAGCGCAGGTCCAGCTCCGCGACGGCGAGCGACGTCCCCCAGTTCTTGGCCTGCTGGACCAGGACGCCGTTGATGGTGCTGTCCGCCAGCTCGCGGTGCGAATGGCCCATGAAGATCACGTCGATCCCCGGGACCTCGCGCGCCATCGCCGCGGACGCGTTCTCGGTGGGCACGCCGGTGGCCGCGGTGTCGTAGCTGCTCCCCTCCAGCCCGCTGTGCGCCGCGACGAGGACGATGTCCGCCCCCCGCGCCCGCAGCTCCGCCACGACCGGGCGCACGCTGGCGACGATGTCGCGAAAGTCCAGCCGCCCCCGCACGTTGTCGCGGTCCCAGATCATCACCCCCGGCGGCGTGGCGGCGGTGATGCCGATGCGCACCGTCCGCCCGCCGACCATCCGCTCCACGAGGTGATACCGCTGGTACGCGCGCTCTTCCGTTCCCGCGCGAAAGATGTTGGCGCTCAGAAAGGGGAACGTCGCGCCGGCCGCGGCGTTCTCCAGGTGGTCGATGCCGTAGTTGAACTCGTGGTTGCCGATGGCCGCCGCGTCGTAGCCCACCAGGTTCATGGCGTGCACCAGCGGATGCAGCTCGCGCGTCAGGAGGCGGCGGTAGACGAAGTCCAGCGGGTTCCCCTGCAGCAGGTCGCCGGATTCCACCAGCACCGTGCGCGCCGGGTTGGCCGCGCGGACGCTGTCGATCAGCGGCACCAGCGCGGCGAGCCCGTTGTCGGTCCGCTGGCCGGTGTAGTAGTCGTACGGCAGGATCCAGCCGTGCAGGTCCGTGGTCCCCATCAGCACCAGCCGCCCCTCCGCCGCCGGCTCCGGCGCGGCGCCCGGCCGCGGCGCGCTCGCGCAGGCCCCGAGGGAAGCGGCCGCCAGCGCGGCGAGGCCGAGGGCGGCGGCCAGTCGTCTCGATGCGTACATCCGGCTCGTTCTCCTGGTGTTCGATGGACGGGCGCTGGATACACGGCGGCCCGGGCACGGGTCCGCGCGTTCTTCGTGCCACTTGAAGGCGCGCAGCTCCCCCGGTACTTTCGGAGGGAGGCGTCGAAGCGGGCCCGCGCCCCTCCCTCCGGCAATCCGCACCTCCCATCCCACCGATGATCATCTCCAGGGCATTCCGGCTGATGCTGGCGGCGGGCGTCGCCTGCCTTGCGCCGAACGTTTCCGCCGCGCAGGGGATCACCTTCCCCGGCATCGGCTGGGGCGACCCGGCGGACAGCGTGCGGGCGCGGCTGCAGGCGCGGGGCTTCACCTTCCAGAGCCAGGAGGACGGCGGCGACCACCTCTACAGGCGCGCGGACAGCGCCTGGCTGCGGGTGGACCTGCGCGACGGCCGCGCGATCGGCGTGGTGCTGGTGGACCTGGCGACGCCCGGGGAGGTGAGCGCGCGCTTCCAGGTGCTGGCGGATTCGCTGCAGGCCGTGATGGGCGAGCCGGACGAGGAGGAGACCGGCACCTACCGGACGCGGTCCTGGGTGGCGGGGCTGGAGTCGCTGCAGCTGCGGGTGAACCCCGCCGGCGGACGCCGGCAGGTGGAGCTGGCGTGGCGCGGCCCCGGCTGGTACGACGAGATGGCGCGGCGGGGAGACGAGCCGCCGGTCCCCGCCGGGTTCACCATCGTCAGCGCGACGCCGTTCCTGCGGATCGCCATCGACACGACCATCAGTCGGCGCGGATCGCCGGACCTGCGGGGGCGCTTCCGCATCGAGTACCGCCAGCCGATCACCCCCAGCGTGGACGGCGTGGCGCAGCCCCCGATCGACGTCGTGGAGTACGAGATGGACGTCGACTGCGCGGGGCGGCGCACGCGATTGGTGGCGCGCGCCACCTTCCTCGAGGGGCGGCGCCTGAGCAGCCACCGCCCGGAGGGGCAGCCGTGGGGCGTGCCGGCGCCGGACGGCCACTACGCCCGCGGCCGCGACGCCGTCTGCCGCGCCGCCCGCCGCAGAACGTAGCACGCGGGTTCACGCGGGGCGATTGTCGTCCTGATAGGGTGTTGCTGAACCCCTCACGCCAGCGATTGTTGTCCTGAGGGAGGCGCCGCGTGTAACTTCAGCCCACTCAGTACTTTGGCGCCGACCGAAGGATCTTGCCGGCAGAACCGAGGGGCGGGCTTCCAGACATGGAGCCGCCCCTCGCTGGCGGAGAGAAGGTCCTTCGGTCGCGCGCAAGAGGTTGCATTGCTTCGGGTTCCTCGTGTGCGCTCCCTCGGGAAGACGACGCGGCGTCCACAAGGCCTTCCAAGGGAGCCCCGCCGTCCGCCCTCGCGCGATGATCCGTCCTTCCGCTACTTTCCACCTGCGCCGCGGACCGGTGATTGCACGCTCCGCGGCCGGGCCACCCCGATCGACCGACGCACAGGATGCCGAACCGTCCGGCTTTATCCATCCACCCATGGCTGATCCGCCTGGCCGTGGGCCTCTCGCTGGCATCGAGCCTCGCGCCGCGCGCCGCGGCCGCGCAGGATCCCGCGCCCGCCGACACCGCCGTGCGCCCCGGGATGGTGCGCGGCGACACCATCATGCCCACCGTACCGGACAGCCTGCTCCCCATCTCGCCCCGCAGCGCCTTTTTCCACTCGTTGATCCTGCCGGGGTGGGGGCAGTCGGAGCTGGGCGCGCCCGGCCGCGGCGGCGTGTACTTCGCGCTGGAGGCCGGCAGCCTCTGGATGCTGTACAAGACCTCGCAGAAGCTGGACGAGGCGTACGAGATCGAGCGCATTGCGCGGGAGACGGGCGAGATCGGGATCGACGCGAAGCACCCGCTGGTGCGGGAGCGCGAGAACCAGCGCGAGGACTGGTTCACCCTTTCCATCTTCTGGCTCTTCTTCTCCGGGGCGGATGCGTTCGTCGCCGCGCACCTGCAGGATTTCGAGGTGCACGTGAACGCGGTGCCGCGCCCCGGCGGCGAAACCGAGCTGCGGGCCAACGTCCCCGTGGGGCCGTGACCGCACCCGTCGGCGTTTTCGATTCCGGCGTGGGCGGGCTGAGCGTGGCCCGCGAGATCCGCCGCGCGCTCCCCGCCGAGCACCTGCTGTACGTCTCCGACACCGCGTATCTCCCCTACGGCGACCGCACGGACGAGGAGGTGCGCGCCCGCACCGTCGCCATCGGCGAATGGGTGCAGGCGCAGGGCGCCAAGGTGCTGGTGGTGGCGTGCAACACCGCCTCCGGCGCCGCGCTGGAGGCGCTGCGTGAGCGGCTGACCATCCCCGTCATCGGCCTGGAGCCGGCGCTCAAGCCCGCCGTCCGCGAGACGCGCAACGGACGGGTGGGGGTGATGGCCACGCGCGGCACTCTGCGCTCCGCCCGTTTCCAGCGCCTGGTGGACGCGTACGCCGACGGCGTGCAGGTGGTGCGCGACCCGTGTCCCGGGCTGGCGGACCTGGTGGAGGACGGGCTGCTGGCGGGGCCGGAGCTGGCGGCGCGGATGGAGGGGTACGTGGCGCCGCTGCGCGAGGCGGGGGTGGACACCGTGGTGCTGGGGTGCACGCACTACGTCTTCGTGCGCGACGCGGTGCAGGCGGCGCTGGGGCCGGAGGTGCGCCTGCTGGACAGCGGCCCGGCCATCGCCCGGCGCACGCGGCAGATCCTGCAGGAGGCCGGCGCGCTGCAGGAGGGCGGCTCCGGCGGGCTGCGCCTCCTCACGACCGGCGACCCGGAGGAGGTGGCCGCCATCGTCCAGCGCCTCTGGGGCGAGCCGGTGCAGGTGGAGTCGCTGGAGGTGTGAGGGAGCCACTTGGCTGCGACGAACCTCCTGCCGGCCGCAGCGCCCCCTCCGGGCTCGCAAGACTCGCCCA
>DASTNU010000744.1:0-2458 GCA_035720605.1 Longimicrobium sp.
AAGGACCGCGGGGCCATCCTGCCGCTGGGGCGCGCGCACCAGCCGGCGTTCTGGTACGACAACTGGCGGGGCGTCTTCACCACCAGCACCTACTACGCGGATACCCTGCCCACCTGGATGGCGGAGCTCAACGCGCGCCGCATCCCCCAGTCGATGGCGGGGCGGGTGTGGACGCCGCTGCTGGACCGCGGCGAGTACCCGGAGCCGGACACGGTGCGGTGGGAGAGCGCCCACCCGTACGCGGGCGGCCGGCACGAGCCCGCGTTCCCGCACCCCGTCCCCGCGCACCCGGACTCCGCGGCGCGGTACTTCGCGGAGTTCCCGTTCATGGACCAGCTGACCGCCGACGCGGCCATCGCCGGGGTGCGGGCGATGGAGCTGGGGCGCGGGCCGTCGGTGGACCTGCTGGCGGTCTCGTTCTCCACCACGGACGCGGTGGGGCACCGCTACGGCCCGGACTCGCGCGAGCTGCACGACCAGGTGCTGCGGGTGGACCGCATCATCGGCGCGTTCATGGACAGCGTGTACGCGCAGGTGGACTCGTCGCGCGTGGTGTTCGCCCTCACGGCGGACCACGGCGTGACCCCGTTCCCCGAGCTGGCGTTCGGCGACTCCGCGCACCTGTTCCACGTGAGCGTCGACACCATCGTCACGCGCCTCGGGGGGCGCCCCAGCTCGACCGGGGCGGGCGATGCGGCGATGGAGTGGGATGACGGCCTGCTCTTCGTCCGCCCCGGGCGGCTCCCCGCCGGCACGGACGCGGAGGCGCTGGTCGCCGGGTTCGTCCACGCGGCGCGGCGGGTGCCGGGGGTGCTGCGGGTGGACCGGATGCGCGACCTGTGGGCGCTGGATTCCGCCGCGCTGGCGCGGGACGACGTCGGCCGGCGGTGGGTGCACATGATCCCGCCGGACCAGCCGATCCCGGTGGTGGTGACGCTGCGCCCCGGCGCCGTGTGGGGTCCGCGCAGCTACGCCATGCACGGCTCGCCGCACGACGGCGACGCGGGCGTGCCCATCGCCTTCTACGGCGCGGGGATCCGGCCCGGGCGGCACGACGCGTTCGTGCGCGTGGTGGACATCGGCCCCACCCTGGCGCGGCTGATCGGCGTCACGCCCACGGAGCGGCTGGACGGACGGGTGCTGGAGCAGGCGCTGCGGGACCCCTCCCCCTGACCCCCTCCCCTCGCGAACCGCGCGAGGAGAGGGGGGGACGGCGGGAGGCGTGTCGACGGCATCCTCCCGTGCCCGTGGGGCCCCTCCCCCCGGCCCCCTCCCCGCTCGTTCCTCGCGGAGAGGGGGAGAACGGCACTGCAATTGAAGCCATCTCCCCAGGGTGGAGCGAGCCAATAAGGGCCGGGCTGACGTTCGACGTATCTCGGCAGGCGTGCCGGGATTAATTAACACATAATTCGTTTGACATATTGTGGAATGGTGGTTACTCTCGATTGGAGCGATGCATCGCACGGATCACCAGCCGGAGGCGAACGATGGGCGCAGGGGAGGCGGAGCTTGCGGGGCCGGACCTGGAGCAGGGCGTACCGCTGGCCGACGTGGGCGACGGGGAGCTGCTCCTGGGGCACGCGGGCGGCGAGCCGGTGCTGCTGGCGCGGCGCGGCGAAGAGCTGTTCGCGGTGGGCGCCTCGTGCGCGCACTACGGGGTCTCGCTGGCGGGCGGGCTGCTGGTGGGGGACGAGATCCGCTGCCCGGCGCACCACGCCGCGTACGACCTGCGCACCGGCGACGTGCTGCGGGCGCCGGCGCTGAACCCCATCCCCTGCTGGGAGGTGGAGGTGCGCGACGGCACGGTGCGCGTCGCGGGCAAGCGCGCGGAGCAACGGAAGCCGCACGCCCCGTACGGCGGCACGCAGCCCGAGCGCATCGTCATCGCCGGCGCGGGGGCGGCGGGGAGCGCCGCCGCGCAGGCGCTGCGGCGCGAGGGCTTCGCGGGGAGCATCACCCTGGTGGGCGCGGACACCTCGGCGCCGTACGACCGGCCCAACCTGTCCAAGGACTACCTGGCCGGCAGCGCGCAGGAGGAGTGGATGCCGCTCTTTCCGGAGGAGTTCTACGCGGAGAACGGCATCGACCTGCTGCTGGGCAGCCGCGTGGCGAAGCTGGAGCCGCAGCGGCGCGTGGTGCAGCTGCTGAACGGCCGCGAGCTGCCGTACGACGGGCTGCTGCTGGCCACCGGCTCCGACCCCATCCGCCTTCCCGTCGCCACGCACGGGCTGCATCACGTCCTCTACCTGCGCACCATGGCCGACGCGCGGGCCATCATCGACCGCCTGCCGCAGGCACGCCGCGCGGTGGTGGTGGGCGCCAGCTTCATCGGCCTGGAGGCGGCCGCCTCGCTGCGCGAGCGGGGCGTGGAGGTGGACATCGTCGCCGACTCGGATGCCCCGCTGGCGCACGTGCTGGGTCCCGAGCTGGGCGGCCTGTTCCGCCGGGTGCACCAGGA
>DASTNU010000745.1:0-2304 GCA_035720605.1 Longimicrobium sp.
ACGCGCAGGTTGGCGATCGGCGCGCCGATCGGGACGGGGCCCTCCCCGTCCTCCGCCGGCAGCTCCCACGCGGTCGCGTCGGCCGCCACCTCCGACGAGCCGTACAGGTTCAGCAGCACGGCGGCCGGGCACGCGCGGCGGAAGCGGGCCGCCAGCGCGGCCGGCAGCGCCTCGCCGCTGCACACCCACAGCCGCAGCGCGGGAAGCCGCTCGCCCAGCCGCTCCTCCGCGTCCAGCAGCGCCGCCAGGAGCGAGGGGACCAGGACGATGCGGGTCACCCGGTGCTCCGCCAGCAGCCGCACCAGCGCCGCCACGTCCGCGCCGTCCCGCGCGGGGACGACCACCGCGGGAACCCCCCGCAGCAGCGGGCCGAAGATCTCCCAGACGGAGTCGACGAAGTTGATGGCGGTCTTGTGGCAGCACACCTCGCCCGGCTGGAAGGGATACGCGTCCCACATCCAGGCGAAGCGGTTCACCGCGCCGGCGTGCGTCCCGAGCACCCCCTTGGGGACGCCGGTGCTCCCGGAGGTGTAGATGGCGTAGGCGGCGGCCTGCGGGGGCGGGTAGATCCCCGGCGCGTGCGCCGGCTGCGCCGCGAGCGCGCCGGCCTCCGCGTCCAGGCACACCGTCTCCGCCCCCGGCGCGTCCAGCCGGTCCCGCAGCGACTGGCGAGTGAGGACGAGCGCGGCGCCGGCGTCGCGGACCATGTACGCCAGCCGCTCCTCCGGGTACTCGGGGTCCAGCGCCAGCCAGCAGCCGCCGGCCTTGAGCACGCCCAGCAGCGCCGCCACCAGCTCCGCGCCGCGCTCCAGCATCACCCCCACCCGCTCCTCCGGCCCCACCCCGCGCGCCAGCAGCAGGTGCGCCACGCGGTTGGCCCGCGCCTCCAGCTCCCCGTAGGTCACCGTCGCGCCGCCGTCCACCAGCGCCACGGCGCCGGGCGTGCGCGCCGCCTGCTCCTCGAAGAGCCGGTGGATGGCGGCGGACGGGTACGGCGCCTCCGTGCGGTTCCACGCGTGCACGACCGCCGACCGCTCGTCCTCGGTCAGCAGCGGGAGCGCGCTCAGCCGGCGGTCGGCGTCGGCCGCGATCCCCTCCAGCAGGACGCGCAGCTGCTCCAGGTGCCGGCGGATGGTGGCCGCGTCGAAGAGCGCGGTGCGGTACGAGAGGCCGATCGTCAGCCCCTCCGGCCGCTCCACCGCGCCCAGGCTCAGGTCGTACTTGGCCTCCACGTCGCCCAGGCCGAAGCGCTCCGCGCGCATCCCCGCCAGCTCCGGCAGCGCCTCGCCGTCGTTCAGCAGGTTGAAGAACGCCTGGAAGACCGGGGAGTGCGTCAGGCTGCGCTCCGGCTGCACCTCCTCCACCAGCTTCTCGAAGGGCAGGTGCTGGCGCGCGTACGCTTCCAGCGTTCCCTCGCGGACGCGCTGCAGCAGCTGGCGGAAGGTGGGGTCGCCGGAAAGGTCCGTGCGCAGGGCGACCGTGTTGATGAAGAAGCCGATGAGCCCCTCCGTCTCGCCCGCGGTGCGCCCGGCGATGGGGCTGCCCACCACCACGTCGTCCTGGCCGCTGCAGCGCGCCAGCAGCACCTGCCAGGCGGCCAGCAGCGTCATGAACAGCGACGCGCCCTCGCTCCGCCCGAGCGCGTGGATCGCCTCGGCCAGCTCCGGCGGCAGCACGATCCGCTCGCCGCCGCCGTGGTGGCCCTGCGACGCGGTGCGCGGGCGGTCGGTGGGCACCTCCAGCAGCGCGGGGGCGCCGGCCAGCCGCTCCTTCCACCACGCCAGCTGCCGCTCCAGCTCGCCGCCGGCCAGGTGCTCGCGCTGCCACACGGCGTAGTCGGCGTACTGCACCGGCAGCGGCTCCAGCGCCGCCTCCTCGCCGCGGAGCGCGGCCGCGTAGAGCGCGGAGAGCTCGCGGTAGAGCACGCCCATGCTCCAGCCGTCGCTCACGGCGTGGTGCATCACCACCAGCAGCACGTGGTCGTCGTCCGCCAGGCGGAAGAGGTGGGCGCGGAAGAGGGGCCCGCGCGCCAGGTCGAGCGGGCGGAAGCCCTCCTCGTGCACCCGCCGCTTCGCCTGCTCCTCGTCCGCGACCGGCTCCACCTGGAGCGAGAGATCGGCGTCCGGCGCGATCACCTGCACCGGCTCGGCCTCGCCCGCGGCGAAGACGGTGCGCAGCGCCTCGTGGCGGCGGACGATCCCGGCGAGCGCCCGCTCCAGCGCGGCCACGTCCAGCGTCCCGCGCAGGCGAAGGGCGGAGGGGACGTTGTAGCTGGCGCTGCCGGGCTCGAACTGGTCCAGGAAC
>DASTNU010000746.1:0-2868 GCA_035720605.1 Longimicrobium sp.
TCGAACGACGCCTTGAAGACGATGGGCACCCCCAGGTCGTCCTCGATGCGGGCCAGCGCCTCCGCGATCTGCAGGTTCAGCCGGTCGTCCTCCAGCACGCACGGGCCCGCGATCAGAAAGAAGGGCCCGTCCACCCGGAACAGCCTTGCCGCCGCGCTCACGTCCCTGCCCCCGTCATCGTCGTCATCCCTCGCTTCACCCTCGCCCCACCGCCGCCGTGCGCCCGGGCGCCTGCGGCTCCGCCGCCGGCGTCTGCTCGGCAGCCGGAGCCGGCGCGGACGCGGCGGGCTGGGCGGGCGTGAGCTCGCGCTCCATGCTGGTCTGCTCCTGCCCGTCGCGGCGCTCCATGGCCGCGCGGACGAAGGAGGCGAAGAGCGGATGCGGGCGGTCCGGGCGCGACTTGAGCTCCGGGTGCGCCTGGGTGGCCACGAACCAGGGGTGGGCGGGGAGCTCGATCATCTCCACCAGGTTGCCGTCGGGCGAGGTGCCGCTGATGCGCATTCCCGCCTCTTCCAGCTGCGGGCGGTACGCGTTGTTCACCTCGTAGCGGTGGCGGTGGCGCTCGCTGATCTCGCTGGACCCGTAGATCTCCGCCGACCTGGAGCCCGGCGCCAGCCGCGCCGTGTACGCGCCCAGCCGCTGCGTGCCGCCCAGGTCCGTCACCTGGCGCTGGCTGTCCATCAGGCAGATGACCGGGTCGGAGGTGTCGCGCTCCCACTCCGCCGAGTGCGCCTCCGCCAGCCCGCAGACCCCGCGGGAGAACTCGATGATCGCCGTCTGCAGCCCCAGGCAGATGCCGAAGAACGGCAGCTCGCTCTCTCGCGCCCACTGGATGGCGCTGAGCATCCCCTCCACCCCGCGCACCCCGAAGCCGCCGGGGATGAGCAGCCCGTGGTAGTCGGCCAGCTTGTCCGCCGTCTGCCCGTTCTCGAAGTCCTCGGACGAGAGCCAGTCGATGTGCACCTTCACGTCGTTGGCGATGCCGCCGTGGTGCAGCGCCTCCTGCACCGACTTGTACGAGTCCACCAGCGCCACGTACTTGCCCACGACGGCGATGCGCACCGTGCCGTTGCGCGGCCGGCGGATGCGCTCCACGATGCGCTCCCACTGCGCCAGCTCCGGCTTGGGCGTGGCGAGCCCCAGCTTGTGGCACACCTGCTCGTCCAGGCGCTGGCGGTGGTACTCCAGCGGCACCTCGTAGATGCTCTTGACGTCCGTCGCCTCGATCACGCTGGCCACGTCCACGTTGGTGAACAGGGCGATCTTGCGGCGCATCTCCGGCGGAATGGGGTGCTCGCTGCGGCAGATCAGGATGTCGGGCTGGATCCCGATCTCCATCAGCTCGCGCACCGAGTGCTGCGTGGGCTTGGTCTTCAGCTCCCCCGCCGCGGCGATGTAGGGGATGAGCGTCAGGTGGACGAAGAGCGTGTGCTCGCGCCCCACCTCCTGCCGGTACTGGCGGATGGCCTCCAGGAAGGGGAGCGACTCGATGTCGCCCACCGTCCCGCCGATCTCGGTGATGACGACGTCGTGGTTGGGCGCCAGCCGGCGGATGGCGCCCTTGATGGCGTCGGTGATGTGCGGGATGACCTGCACCGTGGCGCCCAGGTACTCGCCGCGCCGCTCCTTCTGGATGACGTCCTGGTAGATGCGCCCCGTGGTGATGGAGTTGGCGACGGAGAGCGACTCGCCCACGAAGCGCTCGTAGTGCCCCAGGTCCAGGTCCGTCTCCGCCCCGTCGTCGGTGACGAACACCTCGCCGTGCTGGAAGGGGCTCAGGGTGCCGGGGTCCACGTTGATGTAGGGATCGAACTTCTGGATGGTCACGCGCAGCCCGCGCGCCACCAGCAGCCGGCCGATGGAGGCCGCGGCGATCCCCTTCCCCAGCGACGAGACCACCCCGCCGGTGACGAAGATGTACTTGGTTGGGGCCGTGTTCATCGCGGTCATGCCAGTGCCTCTTCCGGTGTGATGGTCCGTCCCAGGATCCGCCCCGCCCGCTCCGCGTCGGCCGGCGTGTCCACGCCCCCCTCCGCCGCCTCGCCCACCGCCACGCCGATGCGCAGCCCCGCCGCCAGCGGGCGGAGCTGCTCCAGCCGCTCGATGCGCTCCAGCGCGCCCTCCGGCAGCGCCACCCAGCGCAGCAGGGCGTCGCGCCGGTAGCTGTAGATTCCCACGTGGCGCAGGTAGCGCCCGGCGGCGAAGTCGTCCGCCCCGGGCTCCGCGTCGCGCGCAAAGGGAACGGGGGCCCGCGAAAAGTACAGCGCGCCCCCGTCGTCCGCCCGCACCACCTTCACCACGTCCGGCTCGCGGAGCTCCTCCGCCGTGCGGACGGGGGTGGCGACCGTCCCCGCGTCCCACCCTCCCTGCCGGACGAGATCGATCGCCGCCTCCAGGTGGTCGCGGCGGACGAAGGGCTCGTCGCCCTGCACGTTGACGATGACGGGATAGCCGGCGTAGCGCGGCCGCCGCGCCACCTCCGCCACCCGGTCGGTGCCGGAGGGATGGTCCTCCCGCGTCATCTCCACGGTGGCGCCGAACGCGCGCGCCGCCTCCGCCACCCGCTCGCTGTCCGTGGCGACCACCACGGCGTCGAAGAGGTGGAAGTCCACGACCCGTCGCCAGACCCATTCGATGAGGGGCCTGCCGGCGATGGAATGCAGTGGTTTCTGGGGGAGGCGCTGCGAAGACAGCCGGGCCGGGATGACGCCGAGGACTCCGGCAGTCAGCATACCCGTGGAGGGAGAAGCCGTGTGATCGCTTGCAATAATCACGCCAGCCAAGATAGCGCCGCCGGACGCCGTTGGCAACGGCCTCGTTGCGGGAACTCGAGGGAAACGTGTGGCGGCGATCAGCGGGTGAGGGAGG
>DASTNU010000747.1:0-4369 GCA_035720605.1 Longimicrobium sp.
GCGCGCGCCGCCTCCGTCGCGTAGCCGCGGCCCCAGAACTCCGGAGAGAGCGCGTACGCCACCTCCACGTGCCGTTCGCCCTCCACCTCCTGCGACAGCAGCCCGCAGCGCCCCATCAGGCGCCCATCCTCCCTGCGCACCGTGGCCCACAGGCCAAAGCCGTGGCGCGCGTAGTACGCCGGCCAGGTCTCGTGCACCTTCCGCCAGTACTCCCCGCGGGGCGGGGGAGGGCCGCCGATGAAGCGGTTCATCCGCGGGTCCCGGTACATCTCGTAGAGCGCCGCGTGGTCCTCGTCCGTCAGCTCGCAAAGGAGCAGGCGCGGGGTCTCGATCACGATCCTCATCGGCGGAGGAAGACTGAGCACGGCTCAGTGCCGGCGCGGGGTTACGCGTTGCGTGGAACGCCGTTATCCTTGGAAGGCCTGCGCCTTTCGCGCAAGCATCTCCCCGAAAAACAGGGCGGGACGATGGA
Organism: Longimicrobium sp.; assembly: GCA_035720605.1. Taxonomy (GTDB): domain Bacteria; phylum Gemmatimonadota; class Gemmatimonadetes; order Longimicrobiales; family Longimicrobiaceae; genus Longimicrobium. The sequence goes on from DASTNU010000747.1 coordinate 473, forward strand.
CCAGTCGGACGATCCCCGCTGGGAGCTGGCCAACGCGCTGACGCACGCCGCCGGGGTGGTGGCCGCGCTGGCCGGCGCGGCGGTGCTCCTGGTGGCGGCGGTCCGCTACGGCGGCGCGCGGGAGATCGCGAGCAGCGCCGTCTTCGCCGCGACCCTGGTGCTGCTCTACACCGCGTCCACCCTGTACCACTCGGTGCGCACGCCGCGGGTGAAGGAGCGGCTCAAGGTGTTCGACCACTGCGCCATCTACCTGCTCATCGCGGGCACCTACACGCCGTTCACCCTCGTCGGCCTGCGCGGCGGCTGGGGGTGGAGCCTGTTCGGCGTGGCGTGGGCGCTGGCCGTGGCGGGGGTGGTGTTCAAGCTCTTCTTCACGGGCCGGTTCCCGCGCCTCTCCACCGCCATCTACGTCGGCATGGGGTGGATGGTGGTCGTCGCCATCGGCCCCATGCTGGACCGGCTGTCCGCCGCCACGCTGGCCTGGCTGCTCGCCGGGGGGCTGGCGTACACCGGCGGCACCTTCTTCTACCACAACCGCCGCCCGTACGCGCACGCCGTGTGGCACCTGTTCGTGCTCGCCGGCAGCGTGTGCCACTACGTCGCCGTGATGACGCAGGTGCTTCCACCCGGAGCATAGACGCCGCGTGACGACCCGACACCCGAATCCGCCCGCGAGGACCTCCCTCGCGGGCGGATTCGCTTTTCCCCCTCCCCGTACCCGTCACAGGTGGTCCGCCGGAGCGGGGCGCGGGGCCATCGTTGACTCCGGATATCGGAATCGGATATAATGCAGAAGGACCGGAAACCGCTGGAGTGGATCGGCGCGGCGTGGCGAGAGCTGAAGAATTTTCCAGCGCTGGCACGCCGGGCCGCGGGTGCGAACCTGTTTCTCGTCCAGAAGGGGCAAGACCCGGGGGACTGGAAGCCGATGGAGCAGGTAGGCCCGGGTGCGCGCGAGTTGCGCATCCAGACGTTCGAGGGTGGATCCGTGCAGCACCGCGTGGTCTACGTGGCGAAGTTCCCGGAAGCCGTCTACGTGCTGCACGCGTTCGAGAAGAAGACACAGAAGACGCCGCAGCTCAACCTGCAGGTAGCAAAGGCCCGGTACCGCGAAATGGTGAGGGACCGGGCGGATGGGACCGGCAAGCAGAAAGGATGAGCATCGTGATCGAGCACACTACGCCCGCGGACGGAAACATCTTCGCCGACCTCGGATTTCCGCCTGAGGAGGCGGAGAACCTGCTGATTCGCAGCACCCTGATGAGCGAGATGATCGGCATCATCCAGGACCGCGGGCTGAAGCAGAAGCAGGCGGCGGAGCTGTTCGGGGTTTCGCAGCCGCGGATCAGCGACCTGAAGCGCGGGCGCATCGACGCGTTCACCATCGACTCGCTGGTGAACATGCTCGTCCACGCCGGGGTGTCGGTGGAGGTGACGGTCCGCGCCGCGGCCTGACGGCGCCGGCCGGGGCCGGGATCAGGCCATCTCCGCTGGATGAAAGCACTTCCGTCCTCCGCGTGGATCTGCTACTTTTCGGGTAGCGGGCCGCCGTCTCCGCCCGCGCCCCTTCCCGAGTCTCCGAGGTTCCTCCAGTGACAGCCATGCCGTACTCCTCCCGTGTCTCGGCCGGCGTTCTGGCGCTCCTGCTGCTCGCGGCCTGCGACAACCCGGCTCGTCCGGATCCTGAGCCGATCCCGAAGCCCACGGTGCCCGCGGCCCCCGCGGACGCGCTGGCGGTGCTGAGCTGCACGGCGCAGGTGCAGACCGTGGCCGTCAGCTGCAGGCCCTACGACCCCGCGACCGATACGGAGGGTGGGGCGGAGGTGAACGCGCGGCTGGCGAGCGCGAGCGCATCCTATGACAGGAGCGCGGGCGTGTTCGCCGTGGACATGACCGTGCAGAACCTGCGGGTGGAGCGCATGGGCACCAGCGACGGGCCCACCGTCGCCGGGGTGCACGTCCACTTCCTCGCCGGGCCCTGGTCGCCCGACGCCCAGGTCCAGGTGCGCAATGCGGAGGGGAGCGGCCCCGCGGGACAGCCGTACTACCGGTGGCCCCAGGCGCTGGCGCTCGACGCGGTCAGCCAGCCCCGGCGGCTGGAGTTCAGCGTGCCCTCCGCGGTGCAGAGCTTCAAGTTCTGGGTGTACGTGCAGGCGCCGCTGCTGCCGGTGGTGGTCTTCGACCGCGTCTTCGCCGACAACCGCGACATCTGGCGGGTGGCGCTGGACGGCGGCGACCTGGTGCGCCTGACGACGCACATGGGCGACGACCGCGATCCCACCGCCGGGGGCCGCACGGTAGTCTTCGCCACCTTCCGGCACGGGGGGAGCGCCGAGCTGTACTCCCTGCCGCTGGCGGGCGGAACGGAGACGCGCCTGACCACCACCGGGTCCAACGAGGGCCAGCCCGCGCTCTCGCGCGACGGCACCCGGCTGGCGTACACGTCGAACGTGGCCGGCATCTCCAAGGTGTGGACGGCCAGCAGCAGCGGCGGCGGCGCCGCGCGCGCCACCCCCGATGCCTTCGGGGGGAACTGGGCGCCGGAGACCGGGCCCGCCTGGGGGCCCAGGGCCGACCGGCTGGCGCTGGTGGCGATGATGGAGAGCACGGCGGACCTGTTCGACTTCACGCTCAGCGGCGCTCCCGCGCAGCTGCTTCCCGCCAACGCCGCCTCGGAGGTGGATCCCGCCTGGAGCGCGGACGGCACGCGCGTGGCCTACGCCTCCACCGTCGCCGGCTCGGGCGACATCTACGTGGTGCGGGTGGCGGACGGCGTGGTGACGCGGCTCACCACGGGGGCGGGGACGGAGGCGTATCCCACCTGGACCACGGACGGACGCATCGTCTACCTGGAGTTCCCGCCGGAGGGCGGCACGCAGCTTCGCTGGCTGGACCCCGGCGTGCCGGGAAGCGGCGGGGTGATCGCGGTGCCCGGGGGTACGGCCAACCGGCCGCACGCGGTGCCGTTCTGACCGAAGACGGCGCACCGGCTTGACAGGCCGGCGATTTTTGGCGAAATTACCCGTCTTGTGTTGGAATACGGGTAAACCCCGTCCGTGCAACGGAGTTCAGACGACATGTACGCCATCATCCGCACCGGCGGCAAGCAGTTCCGTGCCGAGCCGGGCAAGACGCTTCGCATTCCGTCCGTCGACACCGAGCCCGGCGAGACGCTGCGCTTCGAGGACGTGCTCCTCGGGGCCGACGGCGACACGGTCAAGATCGGCGCGCCGGGGGTGTCCGGGGCGTCGGTGACGGCCGAGGTGCTGCGCCACGGCAAGGGCGAGAAGATCATCATCTTCAAGCACAAGCGGCGCAAGAACTACCGCCGCAAGCAGGGACACCGTCAGAAGTTCACTGAGGTTCGCGTCGGCGAGATCAACCTCGGCTAAAGGAGAGCAGCCATGGCACACAAGAAGGGCGGCGGCTCGACCCGCAACGGGCGCGACTCGAACGCGCAGCGCCTCGGGGTCAAGCGCTTCGGCGGCGAGAAGGTGCTCGCCGGCAACATCATCATGCGCCAGCGCGGGACGAAGTTCCACCCCGGCTCCAACGTGGGCATGGGCAGCGACGACACGCTGTTCGCCCTGGTGGACGGCACGGTGCAGTTCGGCCGCAAGGACAAGAAGCGGAAGAACGTGTCGGTGGTCCCCTTCCCGGCGCAGCCGCTGGAGGTGGTGGTCGACATGGCCGCCGCGGACTGAGCCTCGCGCAGGCATCGCAATACCGAGAACCGCCCCGGCGTCGCCGCCGGGGCGGTTCTTTCGTTGGGGCCCCTCCCCCCAGCCCCCTCCCCGCACAAACTGCGTGCGGAGAGGGGGAGAACGGCAACGGCGAACAGCTTCGCGCGGACCCCTCACCCCCGGCCCCTCTCCCGCAAACCGCGCGGGAGAGGGG
>DASTNU010000748.1:0-3065 GCA_035720605.1 Longimicrobium sp.
GACGTGGACGCCGGCGCCCGCGGGCCGCGGCTTCGCGGTGGAGGATTCGATGGACGCGGCGTGGTTCCGCACCGGGGCGGCGCGGCGCCTGGCGGACGTCCTGGTGAGCTACCAGACGCCGAGCGGGGGCTGGAGCAAGCGCATCGAGTTCACGCGGCCGCGGCAGCCGGGGGAGAGCTTCTCCGCCGAGGAGAACTGGAGCTGGATCGGCACGCTGGACAACGGCGCCACGACGGAGCAGCTGCACTTCCTGGCCCGCGCCGCCCTGGCGCACGGCGAGCCGCGGCACCGGGCGTCGTTCGCCAGGGGCATCGAGTACCTGCTGGCGGCGCAGCAGCCCGGCGGGTGCTGGCCGCAGGTGTACCCGCTGGCGGGCGGCTACCACGATGCCGCCACCTTCAACGACGACGCCACCGTCCACGCGCTGCGGCTGCTCCGCGCCGCCGGCGGCGAGTACCGCGAGCTGGCGCCGGAGGGGCTGCGCGGGCGCGCGGCGGCCGCGGTGGAGCGCGGCATCGGCTGCATCCTGGCCACGCAGGTGGTGGTCGATGGAAAGAAGACTGTCTGGGGCGCGCAGCACGATCCCCTCGGCCTGGCGCCGGTGCGGGCACGCGCGTACGAGCACGCGTCGCTCAGCGGGCGCGAGAGCGCGGCCATCCTCGACTTCCTGATGGAGGTGCGCGATCCGCCGCCGGCGGTGGTGCAGGCGGTGCACGCGGGGGCGGCGTGGTTCCGCGAGGCGGCCATCATGGGATACGACTACGCCCCGCGCGGAGAGCTGATGGCGCGCGAGGGCGGGGGGCCGCTGTGGGCGCGCTTCCACGAGATCGGCACCAACCGCCCCATCTTCAGCGACCGCGACGGCGTGGTCCGCTACGCCCTTGCCGAGATCGGCGAGGAGCGGCGACGCGGCTACCTGTGGTACACCGACGAGCCCGCCACCACCCTGCGCCGCTACGACCGCTGGCTGCAGCGCCGCTGAAAAGATTTGGCCTCACACGGAGTCAACGGAGTCAACGGAGTCGGATTTCTCGGGGGACCCGGTCCGATGGCGATGATGACGCTATCCGGGAACGGGCGTTGTTTTCCTGAGGGAGGCGCCGCACGCAACCTTCAGCCTGCGCCGCACTCTGGCGCCGACCGAAGGATCTTGCCGGCATGATCACGGAGCTGGTCCGGCGCGGAGAAGCCGGCCCCGCGGTGCGGCGGAGTAGATCCTTTGGTCGCGTGCAGGGGATCCTTGCGGGATGATGGTCCTGGGCGGCGCTCCCTCAGGAAAACAACGGTCGCTCCGGGGTGACAGCGCCGATTTAGTTCTCCTTGTGGGACAAATCCAGCCCGATCACCTTGCAGGAGGTGCATGATCCGCATCCCCGCCGCCGGGAGGAAAGACATGTCTCGATCCATCGTAACGATCGTTCTCCTGTGCGCGGTGCTGGCCGCTTGCGGCACCTCGGCGCCGGGAGGCGCGCCGGAGCCGCGCCACGAGCCGGAGGCCAGCAGCGGGGCGGGGCGGGGGAACACGGCGGGCGAGGGTCAGCTGGACCAGCAGCGGCCGGTGGCGCAGGCGGAGGAGCTGCTGGAAGGGCGCTTCGCGGGAGTGCGGGTGCAGCGCGTGCCGGGCGGCATCGTGGTGCGCATCCGCGGCGCCACCTCGGTGATGGGGAGCGAGGAGCCTCTCTACGTCGTCGACGGGATGGAGGTGGCCGCGGGCCCCGGCGGCGCGCTGATGGGCATCAACCCCGCCGACATCACCCGCATCGAGGTGCTCAAGGACATCGGCTCCACCAGCGCCTACGGCGTGCGCGGCGCCAACGGCGTGGTCCTCATCACCACCCGCCGCAACTGATGACGGGAAGCTCCATGCGCAGAATCACCCTCGTGTCGCTGGCGATCGCGGTCGCCGCCTGCTCGGAGGCGTCGCCGGTGGTGGTGGAGGACCACGCGCCGCCCGACGGCGTGGCCGACGTAGCGGGCCAGGTGCTGGACGCGTCGGGCGCCCCGGTGGCGGGGAGCGTCACCATCGCCTGCGCGGGCGGCGCGTTCGGAGAGACGGTGCCCATCGACGCGCAGGGGCGCTACCATGCGTTCCTCGTCGCGCCATGGACGGTGCTGGGGGGCGGCGAGAGCGGCCGCGTGGCCTGCCGGTTCAGCGCCGGCGCCATCCGCGCCGACGCGACGGTCGGCTTCGGGCCGCGGGGGCTGCCGCACGTGCTGCAGATCGTCGACCTGCGCGCCGGGTAAGGCTCGCGCCTCAGCCTCCGGATGGGGGAATCGGGCCACGACCCGCAGAACGCAGCCTCCCCAGTGCGCGTGCAGCCAGGACCCATCACCCTATCCACCGACGCCCTTTCTCGCGCTACGTCGCACGTGTGAGGATCACACGCGCGCGTTATCTTGCGCCTCGACACTCGTTTCTACATTTCCCGCCGTCGCTGCGGCGAAGGTGACGCTCGTCCTTCGCGTTTCTTCGCACGCGCGCCAGAGGTAAATTCCCTGGCCCACCCCCTGTTCCCCGCCTCACCTGCACGCTCCGCCCGTTCGCCTTCCATGAACGAGACGCTTCAGGTTCTCGAACGGCTCCGCGCCGAGTGGATGCAGCAGGAGGGGCGGCGCGCCCGGGGCGGCGTCGCCTCGCTCTCCGGGTTCCACTTCCAGCTGCTGTCCACCCTGCGCGAGCGGGTGCTGGCCTGGTGCTCACGCCCCGCGGTAGAGCGGGGCGTGTCGTCGGTGATCGACGAATTCCTGTCCGACGCGCTGTCCGTGGCCCCGGATGGCACGGTGGTGATCGCACAGGCGAAGCGGGTGCTGCGTACCGCCGGCGTAGCCCACGCGCTGGACGAGCTCTGGCGCATCGACGAGCTGGCTCGCAAGGCGACCCCGGAACTGGCTCCCCGGCTGGAGTACCGGGTGCGCACGGCGCACAACGCCGTTCCCGACGTGTCCGCCACCATCGCCGCCTGGAAGCCGGAGGAGGGTGCCGACGACGCCGCGCTGGCCTCGTTTCTCGCCCGGACGCGCGCCGAAGTCCTGGGCGACCCGATGGAGGAGCTGCTGGCGACGCT
>DASTNU010000749.1:0-2661 GCA_035720605.1 Longimicrobium sp.
CCGCCCACGGTGGGGTTGGGATAGGTGCCGCCCAGGTCGCCCCCGGCCGCGCCCGTGGCGCCGCCGGAACCCACTGCTGGCTCGCCGCCTGGAAGATCAGCACCTGCCCGTCGGTGGGGACGGTGGTGGCGATGGCCCGGCCGCGCAGCCGGTTCACGGAGGGGTTGGGGTAGCTGCCGCCCAGGTCGCCCCCCGCGTTGCCGGTGGGCGGGCCGCCTCGCGCGCCCGGCACCCAGGTGTTCGACGCGGCCTGGAAGACCAGCACCTGCCCGTCGGTGGGCGCGGTGGTGGCGATGACCCGGCCGCGCAGCCCGCCCACGGTGGGGTTGGGATAGGTGCCGCCCAGGTCGCCCCCGGCCGCGCCCGTGGCGCCGCCGGCCTGCGCGGCCGGCACCCACTGGTTCGACGCGGCCTGGAAGACCAGCACCTGCCCGTCGGGGGGCGCGGTGGTGGCGATGCCCCGCCCGCGCAGCCCGCCCACGGTGGGGTTGGGATAGGTGCCGCCCAGGTCGCCCCCGGCCGGGCCCGCGGCGCCGCCGGCCTGCGCGGCCGGCACCCACTGGTTCGACGCGGCCTGGAAGACCAGCACCTGTCCGTCGGCGGGCGCGGCCGTCGAGATGGCGCGGCCGCGCAGGCGGACCACGGTGGGCGCGGGGTAGTCGCCGTCCAGGTCGCCGCCGGCGTCGCCGGCCAGCGGCAGGGTGCCCGGCACCCACTCGCCGCTTCCCGGCGGCGACAGCGACTCGCGGTACACCAGCACGTCCCCGTCGCTGGGGTCGGGGGCGTCGGCGATGGGGCGGCCGCGCAGGCCGGCCACGGTGGGCGCGGGGTAGCTGCCGTCCAGGTCGCCGGCGGCGGGGCCCAGCGCCGCGGCCACGCCGGTGGGCGTCCACGACCCGCCCCGGAAGGCCAGCACCTGGTTGGCCGTGGGCGCGGTTCCCGACAGCGGGGTGCCGCGCAGGGCGGTGACCAGGAAGGCCGGGTACGAGCCCGTGACGTCGCCGCCCTGCGCCACGAAGGTGATGGCGTCCCAGGTGCCGGGCGTGCGGGCGTCGGGGCGGTTCAGGCGCAGGAAGGTGCCGTCGGACGCCGACGCCGACACGCCGGCCCCCTGGATCCCGACCACCCGCAGGCTGGGGTAGACGCCCGAGACGTCGCCGGTGGCCGGCGGCAGCGGGCGGGGCTCCCACTGCCCGCGGCGCTCCGTGGGCCTGGCGTAGACCAGGTAGTTCAGGTCCTCCGGCTCCGTGTCGGCGACCGGGTGGGTCTGCAGGCCGGTCACCCGGGTGCCGGGATAGGCGTCGCGCAGGTCCACCGTCCACTCGTCCAGCTGGTCGGGGTTCCACGCCCCGTCCCGGTAGTGCAGCACGTCGTGCGTCCGGGGCGCCCGGTCCGACACCGGGTATCCCTGGATCTTGACCACCTTGGGGACCCGGTACTCCTGGTCCAGGTCGCCGCCCTCGATCTTGTCGTAGACGGCGAACGCCGAGAGCGTCCAGCCGTAGCGGTCCAGGTACTCGCCCGTGGGGCCGCGCAGCTCGTCCGCCACCGTCTGCGGCGGCAGCAGCGGATCGGAGTCCGCCGGCGACTCCCCGGGGTCCGGCGGGTTCACCAGCGGGAGCTCCCGCGTGTCGAAGCGGATCTCCACCACGTCCCCGTCGGCCATCGTCTCGCTGACGAGCACGTCCCAGACGTTGCGCGTCCCCGCGTACGCCACGCTCACGATCTGCTCGGGGGCGAGCGCGGCGTCGTTCAGGACGAAGGTGATGGCCTCCTTGCGCACGCCCAGCCAGCCGTCGTGGTGCAGCCAGGCGCGCACCTGGCTGGGGCCCAGGATCTCCAGCGTGGCGAACGAGTCCACGTCGGGGCGCCCCTCCTGCCCGCCGCGGGCGATCAGCCACTCCTGCAGCAGCCGGGTGTGCAGCAGGTAGGGCCGCCCCTCCTGGTCGGGAGCGATGGTCCCCGTGCGCACCGCCCAGGCGCTGGTGACGGGCAGGTCCAGCTCGGCCAGCAGCACGCAGCACTCGCCGTCCGCGTCGCCGCAGACGCCGGGGTCCTCCTGGCGGCGGATGGCCGGGCGCACCTCGGTCACCCACACCCGCATGGCCTCGCGCAGGATGTCCGCGGCGGTGGCGGCGGGAAGGAGGATGGGGTCGTCGTTGAGCGCCGGCGGGCTGGCCAGCACCGGCTCGTCGGCCGCGTGCTCCAGCGCCCGCACCCCCTCCAGCAGCTCGTCGCGCCCGGTCTGCGAGAGCTCCGGGTCGGTGGTGGTCTGCACCCGCGCCAGCAGCCGGCCAAAGGCGCGCACCGCCTGCTCCTCCGGCTGGTGCAGCCGCCACACGCCCAAGCCCGTGGCGTCGGGCGGGGGCGAGGCGGCCCAGGGCGCGTCGTCGCGCAGCATGAGCCGGAGCTCGAAGCCTTCGCGGATGCGCGAGGGCTGCATGGCGTCGTCCTGGCTGCGGCAGGGCTCGCCGGGCACCGGCACGGTGTCGGTGGGGCACTCGCGGTGGCACAGCACCACGGCCAGGGGGATGGGCTGGTCCTCCGGGACGGGGTACAGCTGCTCCAGCGCGGCGCGGTGGCGGTCCAGCCAGCGGTTCAGCCGCACGCACATCAGGTCGGGGACGCAGATCTCCCGGCCGCAGGGGTCCACCGCCACCC
>DASTNU010000750.1:0-5028 GCA_035720605.1 Longimicrobium sp.
GTGGGCGTCGGACGGCTGCAGCCGGGGGTGGTGGAGGAGCTCGTGTCGGGCGTGGCGCGGGGATGCCGCGAGAACGGGTGCGCGCTGCTGGGCGGCGAGACGGCGGAGATGCCGGACATGTACGCCCCCGGCGAGTACGACCTGGCGGGGACCATCGTGGGCGTGGTGGAGGAGGACCGGGTGGTCGACGGCCGCGCCATCCGTGTGGGCGACGCGGTCGTCGGCCTGGCATCCACCGGGCTGCACACCAACGGGTACTCGCTGGCGCGGCGCATCGTCTTCGAGCGGATGGGGCTCTCGGCCGATTCGCCCTTTCCGGAGGAGGACGGCACCGTGGCGGACGTGCTGCTGCGCGTCCACAGATCGTACCTGCGATCGTTGTATCCGTTGATCGAGAGCGGGCGCGTCCACGGGCTGGCGCACATCACCGGCGGCGGGCTGGTGGACAACGTGCCCCGCATCCTGCCGGAAGGGGTGGACGCGCGCTTCGACCTGCGCTCGTGGACGGTTCCGCCCCTTTTCCGGGTGCTGCAGCGGGAGGGCGGGGTGGAGGAGCGGGAGATGTTCCGCGCCTTCAACATGGGCGTGGGGATGGCGGCGGTGGTGGCGGCGGACGATGCGGACGCGGTGGTGCGCGGCCTTTCCGCCGCGGGGGAGCGGGCCTGGATCGCCGGGGAAATCGTTCCCGGCGCGCGAAACGTGGTGCTGAGCTGAGACGACAAGGGATGACGATGAGGAAGATTGCTTTCGCGGCCGCCGCGGCGCTGTTCGCCGTGCCGGCGTGGGCGCAGGGGAGCATCGAGACCATCTGCGCCGACGCCGGCGTGCCCTCCGAGGCGCGGGACGAGTGCGAGGTGGTGGCGCAGGCGGTGGACGCCGCCCAGCCGCAGCTGGGCATCCTGATGGCGGGGGGCAACCCCACCCTGGGCACCGCCAGCACCGGCGGGGTGCGGCTGGGGGTCATCCCCCGCGTGAGCCTGACGGCGCGGCTGAACGTGGTGGGCGCGCGGCTGCCGGACATCCGGCAGGAGGCGGACGGGGAGGCGGACAAGTTCACCCTCCCGGCTCCGGCGGTGGGCGCCAACCTGTCGGTGGGGCTCACGCAGGGCTTCAGCCTGGCGCCCATGATCGGCGGGTTCGGCGCCATCGACCTGCTGGGGAGCGTGAGCGTGCTGCCCCTGTCGCTGCTGGAGGACGACTTCGGCGAGAACGCTTTTTCCTGGGGCGCCGGCGTGCGCATGGGGCTCATCCGCGAATCGTTCGTCACCCCCGGCCTGTCCGTGTCGCTGATGTACCGCAGCCTGGGCGAGGTGAGCTTTGGCGACGTGTGCGACGGCACCGAGACGATCATCGCGCAGAACCGTTTCGACTGCGACGGTGACGGCGACTTCGGCGAGATCCGGTTCGGGCTGGACAACTGGAGCGCCCGCGCCGCCATCAGCAAGCGCTTCCTGGGGCTGGGGCTCACGGCGGGGGTGGGATACGACCGCTTCGACACCGACGCGGACTTCGCGGTGCGCGCCCCCGGTCCGCCGTCCGGCGCGGAGCAGGTCTACCGCTTCGACCAGATCGTGGTGGACAACGACCGCTGGTCGGCGTTCGTCGACGCGTCGTTCACGGTGCTGGTGGGCTCGCTGGTGGCGGAGCTGGGGTGGATGCAGGGCTCCGAGCCCATCGCGGGCTTTCCGGACAGCAGCGACTTCGACCCCAAGGAGGGCACGTTCTTCGGCAGCCTGGGCGCGCGGCTGTCGCTCTGAGTGCGTTAGTGCGTGAGTGCGTTAGTGCGTGAGTGGTCGCACACGCAGCGGCCGTCTCCGACCGGGAGGCGGCCGTTCGTGTCCGCGAAGGCGGGCCGCAGGGGCGCATGATGCCGATGCGATCGATCGGCCAACGTGCCGTCCGCCCGCGGGAGCGAATGATTCATTCGCTTGGCGGGGTGGCTGCCGCAATCACTCCAGGTGCGCAATGCGATCCTTCGTCTCCCTGGACACGTGAACCTGTGCGCGCGAACCTTCTCCTCCATGCCTGATCCCTCTCCCCACGACGACGCCGACCACATCCGCCGCGCGATCGAGCTCGCGTGGAACGGGTGGGGCAGGGTGGCCCCCAACCCGCTGGTGGGGTGCGTCATCGTGCGCGACGGGGCCGTCGTCGGGGAGGGATGGCACCGGGAGTACGGCCAGCCCCACGCCGAGGTGGAGGCGCTGCGCGCGGCCGGCGAGCAGGCGCGCGGCGCCACCGCGTACGTGTCGCTGGAGCCGTGCAGCCATTGGGGAAAGACGCCGCCCTGTACCAACGCGCTCATCGAGGCCGGCGTGCGGCGCGTGGTGTTCGGCGCGTTCGATCCCAACCCGAAGGCCCGCGGCGGGGCGGAGGTGCTGCGCGAGGCGGGGACCGAGGTCGCCGGCGGGGTGGAGGAGGCGGCCGTCCGCGACCAGAACGCGGTCTTCTTTCACGCCCACTCGCCCGCCGGCGCGGAGCGGCCGTTCGTCGCGCTCAAGCTGGCGATGACGCTGGACGCTCGCATCGCCGACCGCGACGGCAAGTCGGTGTGGATCACGGGGGACGAGGCACGGGCCGAGGTCCACCGGCTGCGCGCGGGCCACGACGCCGTGGCGGTGGGGATCAGCACCGCGCTGGCGGACGACCCGCTCCTCACCGTTCGCGGCGGCGCGGAGCCGCGCGTTCCGCCCGTGCGCATCGTCTTCGACCGCACGCTGCGGCTGCCGGTGGAGGGCGGGCTGGTCCGCTCCGCCGGCGAGGTGCCCGTCTGGGCCGTCTGCGATCCCGTGGCCCCGGACGACCGCCGCCGCGCGCTGGAGCACGCCGGCGTCCGCGTGATCGCGGGCCACGGGCTGCCGGCGCAGCTGCGCGCCCTGCGCGAGGCCGGCGTCCAGTCGCTGTTCGTCGAGGGCGGGGCGATGCTGGCGTCGGCGCTGCTCTCGGAGCAGGTGGTGGACCGCATGTACCTGTTCTATGCGCCGCTCCTCATCGGCCCGCAGGCCGCCGGCGCCTTCGCCGCCATCCCCAGCCCCGGCCTGGCCGACGCCCTCCGCTGGCGCCGCATCGACACCCGCGCCTTTGGCCAGGACACGCTGATCACGCTGGCGCGGCCATAAACGAAAGCCATTAAACGCAGAGTCAGCGGAGCCGGAGGAGGAAGGAAACCTCACTCTGCCGGCTCCGCTGACTCTGTCTGAGACAACCCGCTTTCAACCGCTCATGGGGTGCAGCGGACCGGGCACGACTGGAATTCGTCCGTCTGGCAGCAGCGCGAGATGAAACGGGAGGGGGCCGCTCCCTCCTGCCCCAGCACCGTGCCCTTCTGCTCGTCGGCGTCTTCCGTGACGAACGACTGCACCCTCAGCTCCTCCACGTTCAGCGTCAGCTTTTCCATGGCGTCCTCCCCTGGAATGGATGGAGTGCGCAGGCTCGCCGCGTCGCTCTCACTTGGGAGGTCGGCACACCTCCTGAATGCGTGGACGGCGAACCAGCACCGCTTACAATACGCCGTCCGGCGGGAAAGGGAAAGCGAATCGGGTGCCGCCGCCGAGTCTCGCGACACAGCCAGGCGGATGCTCCATGCCGTGCGCATCCCCGCGTTCTCACGAACCGAACGTTCAATGGAACATCGATCCCCCAGGAAACATTCGCCTCGTGGTCGTTGCCGTAACCCTTGCGCGCGAGCACCAGGCGCATCAAATCTGGACCAGTACACGGCGCATCGGAGTGGTGCGCAGCCAGACGTTTAGAAATTCCATCCGGATCGCACGGATCGGATTTCCCGAAAACATCTACGCTCTGCTCACCCCGTTCACCCGTTCACTCCCTCACCCCCTACGGAGACACGGAATGACGAAGCCCGTCTGGCTCGGCGCGGCGCTGGCCGCAGGGTTGGCCCTCCCCATCGCGGCGCAAGGGTTGCCCGACGAGGTATGCGCGGACGTGCCGGCCGACTACGTGGGCCGGTGCATCGCGGCGGTGCAGGCCGCCGACGCGGCGCATCCGCAGCTGGGGATGCTGCTCACGGGCGGAAACCCGGGGCTGGGCCTGGCTGCCGGCGCGGCGGGGCCGGAAGGGCGGCCGCGCCTGCGCGCCACGGCACGCGCCAACCTGGTGCGGCTGGCGCTCCCCGGCATCACCTCGGAACGGAACACCGGCGAGGCACCACCGCCGCTCACGGAAGAAACGGGCGTGACGGCCATCGCGCTGGCCGCGGACCTGGCGTTCGGCCTCGTTCCCGGGGTCGAGGTTTCTCCCGGGACGCGCGTGGGCGCGGTGGACCTGCTGGCGAGCGGCAGCTACCTGCCGGTGGACCTGGTGAGCCACGAGCTGTTCGATGCGTCCAGCACGCGGGTGGGGTGGGGCGCCGGCGTGCGGGTGGGCGTGCTGCGCGAGACGGCGCGGGTGCCGGGGGTGGCGCTCTCGGTGATGTACCGCAGCATGGGCGAGGTGCAGTTCGGCAACGTGTGCGAGGGGTCGGAGACGGCCGACCCCGCGGCGGGCGCCCCGCCGCGCACCACCCTGTGCAACGTGGACGGCGACGTGGGACAGGCCAGGCTGGGGCTGCGCGGCGTGAGCACCCGCGCCACGGTGAGCCGGCGCGTGCGGGGCGTGGGGCTGACGCTGGGCGCGGGCTACGACCGCTACGCCGACGACTTCGCCGTGGCGGTGCTGGGCCAGCGGGGAACGCCGGCCAACCGCGCCCGCGTCTACCGCGGCCGCCCGGGCGAGCTGGAGAGCGACCGCCTGAGCGGGTTCCTGGGCGGGTCGTACGTGCTGCCCCGCGGCACGGTGGTGCTGGAGCTGGGGTGGATGCAGGGCGGCGAGCGCGTCCCCGGCTTTCCCGCCGAGAGCGAGTTCGACCCGGCCGCCGGGGTGTTGTTCGCCAGCTTTGGCGGACGCTTCTCGATGTAGCTCCACGCCGAGCGGCATGATGCACGGCACCCTCCCCTGGAATCGTCCCGGGGAGGGTGTCCGTGCGCTCAGCGCTGCGGCGTCGGGATCAGCTCCGCCCCTGCAGCGGCC
>DASTNU010000751.1:0-5245 GCA_035720605.1 Longimicrobium sp.
CCGATGATCCCGGGGAGCACGCCCAGCACGCCGGCCTCCGCGCACGAGGGCACCATCCCCGGCGGGGGCGGCTCGGGAAAGAGGCAGCGGTAGCACGGCCCGCGCCCGCCCCAGAACACCGACGCCTGGCCTTCCCAGCGCAGGATGGAGCCGTAGACGGACGGCTTTCCCTCCAGCACGCAGGCGTCGTTCACCAGGGAGCGGGTGGGAAAGTTGTCGGAGCCGTCGACGACCACGTCGTAGCCGTGCACGATCTGGCGCGCGTTGGCGCTGGTCAGCCGCACGGGATGGGCTTCGACGACGGTGTGGGGGTTGATCTCGCGGATGCGGTCGCGGGCGGAGTCCAGCTTGGGGCGGCCGATGTCGCTGGTGCCGTGGATGACCTGGCGCTGCAGGTTGGTGACGTCCACCACGTCGAAGTCCACGATCCCCAGCGTTCCCACCCCCGCCGCGGCCAGGTAAAGCCCCGCGGGCGAGCCCAGGCCGCCGGCGCCCACCAGCAGCACGCGCCCCGCCTTCAGCCGCCGCTGCCCCTCCGGCCCCACCTCGGGAAGGATGAGGTGGCGGCTGTAGCGGATGTTCTCGTCCCCGGTGAGCGGGGGAAGGCCGGAGTCGTCGGCGCGCGTCTCCATGGGTTACAGGTTACACACGGCGGGGGTGCAGGGCCAGCCCCGTGCCCGCCGATCGAATTCGCCGCAGGCCGGGAAAGCGGTGGACCGGGAGCCGCGCTCCCACGTGGGCGGCGTCACGCGGCCGGCCGGTACGGCTCCAGGACGGCCTCGACTTCGCCGCGCAGCCACTCGTCCAGGGCGCCGGAGCGGTAGACGGCCCAGGTGGCCAGGGCGCCGGTGTACGCCGTCTGCACGGTGCGCGACAGGTCTTCCGGATCGCACTCCACCAGCTCCCCCGCCCGTACCGCCTCCTGCAGCAGCGCCCGGATCTCGCCGAGCGAGGCGGTGGCGTGGGAAAGGGCGTGCACGTGGAATTCGGGCTCGTGCAGGTGCATCTGCACCAGCGCCAGGACGTTCGCCACCGCGTCGGGTGTGTCCGCGCGGCCGTCGGCCTGGGTGAGCACGTGCAGCAGCGCGTCGAGCGAGGAGGCGTGCAGCTCCCGCGCGGCGGCGAACCGGCCGCGGACGACGGACGCGCGCTCCTCCGCCAGCGCCAGGAGCAGCCCGCGCTTGGACCCGAACCGCTGCACCAGCGCCGCCGGCGACATCCCCACCTCCTCACCGACGTCGGCAAGGGTGAACGCGGCGGGGCCAAGGCGGCAGATCACCCGGGACGCCGCAGCCAGGATCGCTTCGTCAGAGGTGGTGCGGGGGCGTGGCGACATCATCCCATCCCTGATAAATGATCGTTCACTTACATTGTGATGCGCTCGTGATCCGGTCAAGCCCTTTCCGTGCGCTGCCGTCCGTTTCCGGCGTCGCGGTGCGTTGTCTCCATCGGCGGGTGCGTGACGAAACCCTTCGACCGGAGATCCGCGATGAAACACTTCCTTTGTCTGCTGGTCTGTCTGTCCCTGCCGGCCACCGGCGCGTGCTCGGCGGATGCGATCGCCGGGCCGGAGCCGGTCGCACCGGCGCCGGCCGAGCCCGAGCCGGAGCTGCGGGAGACCGTCGCGCCACGGCCGGAGCCGGCTCCCCCGGTGATCTTCCGCTGCGTCCGCTCGCTCCGCATCCCGTCCGAGCCGCTGTACGTCATCGACGACACCATCAGTACTCAGCGCGACATCCTTGTAAAGATCGACGGGGACGCCATCGACTCCATCCAGGTGATGAAGGGTGCGGAAGCCGCGCCCATCTACGGCACCCGCGCGGCTGCGGGCGCCATCCTCATCACCACGCGCAATGCGCAGCGGCCGGCCGAACGCTGAGCGTCATCAGCCAACCATCCAACCGGAGGGAGAATGCATGGGATGCTCGATTCGTCTGCTTCTCTGCCTGGCGACGCTGGGCGCCGGGGCGTGCATGCCCGACGCGCTGACGGCCCCGGAATCCGCCGCCCCGGAAGCGCCCGCGCGGTCCGCGGCGGACGCCGTCGCGCCGGACGAAGCCGCCACGGCGCGGCCGTCCGATCGGCCCAGCATCCTGCTGCGCGGGCCAAGATCCGTACGCCCCGACCCCGGTCGCGAGCCGCTCTACATCGTCGACGGCGTCATCATGGGCGGGGCGGACGGAGTGAGAGGACTCGACCCGGATGCCATCGAGTCCATCGAAGTGATCAAGGGCACGTCAGCCGGGCCGGTGAGTGGCAGCCTGGTGGGAAACGTCGTCATCCTCATCACCACGCGCAACGCGCGATCCCGGGCGAGGCGCTGAGGCCCGTGCGCATCACCGGGCTCACCCGCCGATCCAGTCGCCCGAGGTGATGCGCGGCAGGCCGTCGACCGGCCCGTTGCAGAAGTAGACCCACGTCGTCGCGCGCGTCCCGTCTTCCCGCACCGCTTCGACCGCATGGCGGACGAAGGGCGAGGAGGCGGGATGCGCCGCGTCGTAGCCCTCGTACTCGTCCAGCGTGGCGAGCAGCGCCCGCGCCGCACCGGGATCGATGGCGTACAGCTCGCCGCGGACGCGCTCCGCGGGATCGGCGGAGGGGACGGCGGAAGGGTGCCAGCCGGCGTGGTACATCCGCCCGCCGATGGAGGCGCGGCCGGCGAAGCGCACGCCGCGCATCAGCCGCTGGTGCATCTCCCCGCCCGCGTCGGAGCGCAGGGTGCCGTAGACGAAGAGGTGGGAGGGCGAATCAGGCATCATCTCATCCCGGGTGAAAAACTCACGCTCCGGCGCCGCGGTACGCTCCGTGCTTGCAGGGCCCGCGGCGGCCGGTGGGGTGCGCGCCGGCGCCGTTCCGGCTGACCCGACGAGGACGGAGGCTGAAGACGATGAGCAAGACCGAGCGCAGCGCGCATACCACCACCGACCACGACTTCATCCGCCGCTGGGTAGAGGAGCGCGGTGGCACCCCCGCGCGGGTGAAGCGTACGGGCGGCCGCGACGATCCGGGCATCCTGCGGATCGACTTTCCCGGCTACTCCGGAGAGGGCTCGCTGGAGGAGATCTCGTGGGAGGAGTGGTTCGAGAAGTTCGACGAGAACGACCTGGCCTTTCTGCACCGCGACATGAAGGGCGACGACGGCGCGCTGGACCGGTTCAACAAGCTCGTCAGTCGCAAGGGGAACGCAGGCGGGGAGTGATCCCGGCCGGGCGCAGCCCCCTCAACGACTCCATGCCGTCCGCCTTCGCGGACG
Organism: Longimicrobium sp.; assembly: GCA_035720605.1. Taxonomy (GTDB): domain Bacteria; phylum Gemmatimonadota; class Gemmatimonadetes; order Longimicrobiales; family Longimicrobiaceae; genus Longimicrobium. The sequence goes on from DASTNU010000751.1 coordinate 3,254, forward strand.
AGCATCCAACCGGCTTCGGCGATGACGGGGCGGGCGAACGTGCCCGCCCCGCGCCTTTTCATCCGCCCGTACGGTCGAAGCGCAGGTCGCGGACGCGCTCCACGCTGACGGTGAGTGCCCGGATGCTTCCGTCCGCGCCGCGGGCGAAGCGGACCAGCACGCCCTGCGGCGTGGTGAAGGCGTCGGCGTACACCGGCGTGAGCGCCACGCGGCTGTCGGGACGGCGGAGGACCAGGCGGCCCTCTTCCACCGCGGCGGTGTAGGTGGCCTCCGCCTCGTCGCTGCGGTACTCGCCGGCGAACGCGGCCAGCTCCGCGGGCGCGGGCTGCCAGTGCGGGACGGCGTCGTAGATCAGCGTGTCGCCGTCCGGCCACAGCACGCGCAGCGTCGCCGGCGTGCCGGGCACCATCTCGAACCGCCGCGTCCCGCCGCGAAAGGCGTTCGGGGTGATGGGCACCAGCCGCTGGCCGCCTCCCAGCGCCAGCGAGGTGTCCACCCGCACCACCCTGAGCGGCTCGCCGGTGCGGCGGCCGCGGTAGAGACCCGCGTGCCGCTCCAGCTCCGCGGCCGGGACGATGATCTCCGCGGGCATCACGGTGTCGCGGACGGCATCCCCCAGGAACAGCTCCGCCGTGCGGTGGGCCAGCAGGGTGGGATTGGCCTCCGCCACGTTGCAGAGCACCGCGACCGACAGCCCGTGGTGGTCCGGGTAGCGCGCCAGGTACGCGCGGTAGCCCGCCGTCGATCCGCTGTGCGCCACCTCGCGCACACCGCGGTACGGCGCCACGCGCAGCCCCAGCGCGTACTCGATCTGCCGCCCGCCCGCCAGCCGCCCCTGCGTCTCCAGCTCGCCCAGGATGCCGCCCAGCGCGCCCGAAGCAATCGCATCGTTCCACCGCAGCAGGTCGTCCACCGTGGTCAGCAGGCCGCCGTTGCCGTGCACGTTCTCGAACGGCATCTCCAGGTGGTACGCGCCCTCCCGGTGGTCGTACGCCTGCGCGCGGCCGGGGACGATGCGGCTGAAGTCGTCGCGCCACTGCGTGTGCGCCATCCCAGCGGCTCGAAGATCTCCCGGCGAGAGAGCTCGGCGAAGCTCGTCCCGCTCACCCGCTCCGCCAGGATGGCGAGCAGGTTGTAGCCCGTGTTGCTGTACAGGTACTCGGCGCCGGGGGTGAAGTTGAGCGCGCGCTGGCGGCTGACGATGTCCAGCACGTGCGCGTGCGTGTGGATGCGCGTGCCCCGCGGCCACCCGGCGATGTCCTGCACGCTCCCCCAGTCGCGCAGGCCGCTGGTGTGGTTCAGCAGGTGGCGGATGGTGATGGTGGTCCCGTAGTCCGGCACCTCGGGGATGTGGCGCCGGACGTCGTCGTCCAGCGACAGCTTTCCCTGGCGCGCCAGCAGGACGATCGCGGCCGCGGTGAACTGCTTGGAGACCGAGCCCGCCTCGAACACCGTTTCCGGCGTGTTGGGGATCTGGTGCTCCAGCTCCGCCAGCCCATACGCGCGGCGCAGCACCGTTCGCCCGTTCTCCGCCACCCCCACCGCGCACCCTGGCGACCCCGGAGCCCGCCACGCGGCAAAGACGGAGTCCACCCGGGCAACGGGATCCGGCTGCGCGGCGGCGAGGTGGGGGACGAGGAGGAGGACGAGCAGTGCGGCGGCGCGCATGGCGGAGATGATCGCGGAGAGGGGGAGGCTGAGTGGATGTTTTGAGGATGGTAGGCGGAGCGGGGGGCGCGCCGCAACGGGGCCCCTCCCCCGCTGCGCGGGAGAGGGGGAGAATTCGATCGCACTTCGGAGAGTCCCTGCCGTTCTCCCTTCCCCCACGCTGTTTGTGGGGAAGGGTGGGGGAGGGGGGGCGCCCGCCCCTCGCGCCGTCCTATCCGCAGCGCTCCCAAACCTTCCCCTACCACCCCTCCACCGAAGTTGGGGGAGGGGTCGCCGCCGAGCCGCGAGGAACGAGCGGCGCAGGTCGGCGGGGGAGAGGGCCCC
>DASTNU010000752.1:0-2283 GCA_035720605.1 Longimicrobium sp.
GTGCCCGGCGTGCGCACCCGAGCTGGCTGCCGTGCCGTTGGTCCCTGCCGGCGCGGGGCTCACCACGCCTTCGAACAGCCCCTCGCCCTCCTCCGCCACCTGCGCCTCGCGGCTGTGCAGCGCGCCCGCGTGGCCAGACACCATCGCCCCGGCGAACGCCCGGACCTCGGCCTCGGCGGCGCGCTCCTGCGCCAGCGCGGAAGCCTGTACCTCGCTCAGGTCCACCGCGCTCAGAAAGGCGTGCACCGAGCGGCCGTTCTCCTCCGCCGTCGTCGTCTGCGCGTGCGCGGTGGGCGCAACCACGGCCGCGAGCGCGGCCAGGGCCAGGGCCCGAGCTACGTTCCTCATCGTCATTCCTGCTCCTGAACCAGCGTGGGATGCGTTGGCGCCGGGGGGATCCCCCCGGACCGTCGATGGGCTCCGCGAGCGTGCGCGCGGATACGCCCTTGTAACGAACCTTGGGGCAGAATCCTGCCATCGCGCAAGCCTCCGAACCGTTTCCGCCAAACCGTGCGCTGGTTCCATCTCCTTGCAACTGCTGGAGTTACGCCGGCGGAATCCGGCGAAGAATTTAGCACACTGTACACGGGAGGGCGGAGCGCTCCGCGGAACCGCGACGCTCCGAATCGGCCCTGGTGAGATCCTCGAGGGAAGCAGTCGACCCGGTGTTCACCTCACCCCTTCACCCCCTCACCCCTTCACCCCCTCACCCCTTCATCCGTTCACCCGCGGCCTTGCTTCAAACGTTTCCAACCGTTAGTCTCGCGGGCCATCCCCGTTGCCGCGCTCTGCGTTCGGCCACCCCTTCATGACGCAGGCATCCCATGGCATACCGCGAGTTCACCGACGATGGCGGTCGCGCCTGGCGGGCGTGGGACACCTACCCGGAGAAGCGCGAGTTCGTCTCCCCCGGCTTCGAGGACGGGTGGCTGAGCTTCGAGGCGGAGGGGGAAAAGCGCCGGCTGGTCCCGGTGCCGCCGGGGTGGGAAGAGGGGACGGAGGTGCAGCTGCGCGGCCTGCTCCAGGCGGCCCGGCGCACGGCGGCGGGGAAGGGTCGGGAGGAGACGTGAGGCGGGGGGATGCAGCCGGTAACGCGCCGCGAAAGGCGGGGGACGTGGAGACGAGACACACCGTGCTGGTGGTGGAGGACGACGAGGACCACCGTGCCATCGCCACCATGGCGCTGGAGCACGCCGGATTTCGCGTGGTCTCCGCGGGCGACGGCGTCGCCGGGGTGGAGGACGCGGTGCGGGAGCGCCCGGACCTGGTGCTGATGGATGCCAGCCTGCCGCATATGGACGGCTGGACGGCGACGGTAAAGATCAAGGAGCAGGCGCCGGAGCTGTGCGTGCTGATCATCTCCGCCCACGCCATGCCGCAGCACCGGGAGATGGCCGCCGCCGCCGGCTGCGACGGGTACTACACCAAGCCCATCCTTCCCGCGGAGCTCATCCGCATCGTCCGCGAGTGCATCGAGCGCCAGCGGCGCTGACCCTGCCGGCACCCATCCGCGCTGTCTCTTCATCCTGCCGCTGCCGTCATCCTTAGGGAGTCGTACGCGTAATCCGGCCCACCCAGTCCCACCCCTCCATCCGGTTCATATTACGCCGCCCTCTGGTGCGTTCCGTGCACCATCCGTAGACGTGCGCATGCCGGCTCCCTTCTTCCCTGGCAGGAGGCGGTCACCCCGGGGAACACGCTTCCCGGCATGGCCGAAAGATTGCAGCGGAAACGAAAACATTTGATTAGGTGCGGGCGGACCCTTCTCTCCGGCCCGTCCTCCCCCGATGAGCAGGTCTCCATGGGCAGCCATCGATTCGAGCACGACCTCACCGCGCGGCTGCTGCCACGGCTGCAGGAGCTGCGCGTCCAGGCCGCGGCCCCCACGCCACGCCCGTCGCTGGCGACCGATCTCATCGAAGAGCTGCAGGCCGCCATCGCCGAGCTGCGCGTGGCCGAGGAGCAGCTGCGCAGCCAGCAGGGGCAGCTGGAGGACGCCTGGCTGGCGGCGGAGACGGCCAGCGGCTGGAACCGCGCCCTCTTCGACGGGGCGGCCGACGCCGTGCTGCTGACGGACCCCGACGGCCTGGTGCGCGACGCCAACCCGGCCGCGAGCGACCTGCTGGGAGTGCCGGGCAGCTCCCTGCGCGGCACGCCGCTGGCCGTCTACATCCCCGCCGACGAGCGGATGGAGTTCCGCGCCCGGCTGCGCACGCTGGTGCACGAGCCGTCCCCGGCGCGCTTCGACCTGCGCCTGCAGCCGCGGATGGCGGTGCCGGTGCG
>DASTNU010000753.1:0-2982 GCA_035720605.1 Longimicrobium sp.
CCAGCTGGGCCGCGGCACCGCCACCCGGCAGGTGACGCTGGGCGCGGCCCGCGAGGTGGCGGTGGAGCCGGTGGCGCTGGCCACGGCGGCGCTGCAGCTGGAGGAGCTGGTGGTCACCGGCCAGGGCGTGCCCACCGAGCGGCGCGAGGTGGGGAACACCGTGGCCACCGTACGCGGCGAAGAGGTGAACCAGGCGCCGGCCACCCCCTCGGTGGACCGCGCGCTGCAGGGCCGCATCGCCGGCGCGGTGATCTCGCAGAACTCCGGCAACCCGGGCGCGGGAAGCACCATCCGCCTGCGCGGCACCAGCTCCATCCTGGGCGGGGCGGACCCGCTGATCGTGGTGGACGGCATCATCATCGAAAACAACACCGACCCGCTCATCGCGCTGGGCTCCAACGCCACCCGCCAGGGCTCCGCCGTCAGCAGCCGGCTGACGGACATCGCCCCGGGCGACATCGAGCGGGTGGAGGTGCTCAAGGGCGCCGCGGCGGCCGCGCTGTACGGGTCGCGCGCCAACAACGGTGTCATCCAGATCTTCACCCGCCGGGGCTCGCAGGGCGAGCCGCGCATCTCCTTCACCAGCGAGTACTCGTCGTCGGAGACGCCGCGGTACTTTAGCATCAACGAGGCGCCGCGCGCGGGGCTGGGCGACGTCTCCTTCCTGCGCAAGCCGGACGGCACGGCGTACGTGCTGGGCGACCCCATCACCCGGTACGACGTGCAGCCGCAGATCTTCCGTACCGCGCCGGGGATCAGCAGCCACCTCTCCATCTCCGGCGGCACCGGCGGCACCAGCTACTACCTCTCCGGCGGATGGACGGACCAGGAGGGGATCATCCGCAGCACGAGCCACGACAAGCGCACCGTGCGCGGCAAGGTGACCCAGCAGGTGTCCGACGCCATCGAGGTGGCGGTGAACGCCAGCTACATCCAGAGCCGCACGGAGTACCAGCCGGAGGGCGAGCAGACGGCGGGGGCGCTGACCATCGCGCTCTTCACCCCCACGGGCTTCAACTACGCCTTCGACCCGGCGCTGGGGCGCTATCCGTACACGCCCGTGATCACCGCCAACCCGCTGCAGGTGCTGCGCGAGGTGCAGGCGCAGGCGGACGTGGACCGGCTGCTGGGGAGCGTGCAGACCACGCTCACCCCCACCGACAACCTGACGGTGACGGCGCTCTTCGGCCTGGACGACAGCCGCGAGGCCAACCTGTTCCTGCAGCCGCCGTACTCCACCGGCCCGGCGTTCACCGGCTCCATCAGCAACCCGGTGCGCTCCATCCGCAAGAGCAACGCGGACGTCACGGCCAACCTGGAGACGCCGTTCGGCGACTCCTTCCGCCTCACCTCGACGGCGGGCTACCGCTACACCAGCGACCGCATCAACACCATCCGCGCCGGGGCCGAGAACCTGCCCCCGGGGCAGGAGGTGGTGGGCGGCGCCACGCAGTTCGCCTCGCAGGGGATCACCGAGCTGCGCACGGTGGGCGGGTTCCTGCAGGAGCGGCTGGCCATCGCCGACCGGCTGTTCCTGACCGGCGCGCTGAACGTGGAGGCCTCGTCCGCCTTCGGCGCGGACGAGCGCTGGCAGCTCTTTCCGCGGCTGGGAGCGTCCTGGGTGGTGGACGAGATGCCGTTCTTCGACAACAGCGGCGTGTCGAACGCGGTGAGCGCGCTGCGGCTGCGCGCCTCGTACGGGCAGACGGGCGGGCAGCCGCCGGCGGCGTACGGCATCTTCAACAACTTCACCGACGTGATCTTCGGCGGGCGGCCGGGGCAGGCGGGAAGCACCGTGCTGGGCAACGCCAACCTGAAGCCGGAGCGGCAGCGGGAGTGGGAGGGCGGCTTCGACGTGGGCCTGTTCGGCGACCGCGCCATGCTGGAGTTCACCTACTACGACCAGCTGACGAAGGACGTGGTGCTGCTGCGCCCGCTGAACCCCAGCTCGGGCTTCGACGTGCAGTACCAGAACATCGGCGAGATCAGCAACCGGGGGATCGAGATCACGGCGGGGGCGGAGCTGCTGCGGCGCGGCGGGTTCAGCTGGAACACGCGGATGACCTACGCGCGCAACCGCAACCGGGTGGAGAAGATGCGCACCGAGGGCGACACCATCTTCTCGGAGTACCTGAACATCGTGGCCGAGGGGCTGCCGGTGGGCGTGTTCTACGGCGGCGTCTACCCGCGCGACGCCCAGGGGAACATCATCCTCTTCCCCAAGACCACGGCCGGCGCCTTCATCTTCGACCCCACGCTCTGCCCGGCGGACCCCACGCGGGCCTGCTACCCGGGGCGCGCGCGTGAGGGGACCACCATCCTGCGGAAGGTGCTGGGCGACCCCAACCCGGACTTCACCGCGTCGCTCAGCAGCACGCTGACCTACCAGGACAACCTGCAGTTCAGCTTCCTGCTGGACGGCCGCTTCGGCAACGAGGTGGCCAACTTCACCCGCCGCATCCAGGACTACTTCGGGCTGAGCGAGGCCACGGAGGAGGAGATCGCGGGAGGGGTGCCGTCCGGCTACTACACGCTCAACCCCGAGCGGCACCTGCTGTACGAGGCGTTCGTGGAGGACGGCAGCTTCGTCAAGCTGCGCGAGGTGGCGCTGGGCTACACCTTCACGCAGCCGTGGGTGCGCTCGCGGCTGGGGGCGGAGAGCCTGTCGCTGCGGGTGGCCGGGCGCAACCTGCACACCTGGACGGACTACTCGGGGATCGATCCGGAGGTCAACCTGTTCGGCGGGAGCACGGTGGCCCGCGGGGTGGACTTCGTCACCACGCCCATTCCGCGCAGCCTGACGGTCGGGCTGACGGTGAACTTTTGAGGAGCCTGACGACGATGCGGAACCTGATATCGCGCCGGGCGGGGCGGGTGCTGCTGCTGGCGGCGCTCGCGGGCACCGGCGGGTGCGAGCTGGACCTGACCAACCCCAACTCGCCGCCGGAAGATCTGGTGCTCACCACGCCGGACGGCATCATC
>DASTNU010000754.1:0-7426 GCA_035720605.1 Longimicrobium sp.
GACGCTGCGGTGCCGGGCCATCACCCCCTTGGGCGTGCCGGTGGAGCCCGACGTGTAGATCACGTACGCCAGGTGCTCCGGCGTCAGCGCCCCGCGTTCCGGGTTCGCCGCCGTCTGGCCCGACCACGCGCCGGCGGCACCCAGGTCGACCACCGGCACCTCCGTCCCCGCGAACCGCTCCCGCAGCGCGGACTGCGTCAGCACCACCGCCGGCGCGCTGTCCCGGAGCAGCCACCGCAGCCGCTCCCCGGGGTACGCGGGGTCCAGCGGCACGTACGCCCCGCCCGCCTTAAGCACCCCCAGCACCCCCGCGACCATCTCCAGGCAGGGCTCCACGCAGATCGCCACCCGCACGTCGGGCCCCACGCCCAGGCCCCGGAGGTGGTGCGCCAGCCGGTTGGCCCGTGCGTTCAGCTCGGCGTACGCCAGTGCCTCGCCTTCGAACTCCACCGCCACGGCGCCCGGCGTCCGCTCCACCTGCGCCTCGAACAGCTCGTGGATGCACGCGTCGCGCGGAACCTCCGCCGCCGTGGCGTTCCACGCCTGCACCACCTGCACCCGCTCCGCTTCCGGCAGCAGGGCGAGCCGCTCCACCCGCCGGCCCTCGTCCGCCGCCATTCCCTCCAGCACCCGCCGCAGGTAGGCCAGGTACCGCTCCACGGTCGCCCGCTCGAAGAGCGCGGTGGCGTACTCCACGCGGCCCACGATCCGGCCGTCCGCCTCCAGCAGCGTCAGCGACAGGTCGAACTTCGCCGTGCCCCGCGACTCGCCCTCCACGGGGGCCAGCTCCAGCCCCGGCAGCGCCGGGGTCTCCTGCGGCGTGTTGTGCCAGGCGAGCACGGTCTGGAAGACGGGGCTGTGCGCCAGGCTGCGCACCGGCTGCAGCAGCTCCACCACCTGCTCGAAGGGGATGTCCTGGTGCCGCTGCGCCTCCAGCGCGCGCGACTTCACCCGCGCCAGCAGCTCCGCCACGGTGGGCGAGCCCGCCAGGTCCACCCGCAGGGCCAGGGTGTTCACGAAGAAGCCGATCAGCCCCTCGACCTCCCTGCGGCCCCGGTTGGCGGCCGGCGTGCCGACGACCACGTCGTCCTGCCCGGACAGCCGGCCCAGCACCGCGGCCCACCCGGCCAGCAGCGTCATGAACAGGGTGGTCCCCTGCCGCCGGCCCAGCGCCTTCAGCGCCCCCGTCAGCGCCTCGTCCAGCTCCAGGTCCAGCCACGCACCCGCGTGGTCCTGCCGCGCGGGCCGGGGACGGTCCGCCGGCAGCTCCAGCAGCTCCGGCGCGCCCGCCAGCGTCCGCGTCCAGTAGGCGGCCTGCGCCTCCAGCGCCTCGCCCGTCATCCAGCGCCGCTGCCACGCCGCGTAGTCCGCGTACTGCACCGGCAGCGGCGGCAGCGGGTCCGCCTCGCCGCTGCCGAACGCCGCGTAGAGCACGCCCAGCTCGTGGACGAGCACCCCGATCGACCATCCGTCGGAGACGACGTGGTGCATGGTGAGCAGCAGCACGTGGTCGTCCTGGGCCATCCGGATCAGGCGGCCGCGGATCAGCGGGCCCCGCGCCAGGTCGAAGGGCGCATCTGCCTCTTCGGCCATCAGGCGCTGCAGCTCCGCCCCGGCCCCGGCGTGCTCCCCCAGGTCGTGCTCGGCCAGGTGGAACCCGCTCTCCTCCGCGGGCGCGATCCGCTGCTCCGGCTCGCCGTCCACCGCCACGAAGGTGGTGCGCAGCGCCTCGTGGCGCGCCACGATCCGGTCCAGCGCGCGGCCCAGCGCCTCCCGGTCCAGCGCCCCGCGCAGGCGCATCCGCCGCCGGACGTGGTACGTGCTCCCCACGCGTCCGAGCTGCTCCAGGAACCAGAGCCGCTGCTGCGCGAAGGAGAGCGCCAGGCGTCCACCGCGGTCCACCGGCTCGATGGCCGACAGCTCCGCGCGGGCGGCCGTGTCCAGGCCCCGGGCGAAGTCCGCCAGCACCGGCCGCTCGAACACCTGGCCCAGCGCCACCTCCACGCCCAGCGCCTGGCGCACGCGCGAGGTCACCTGCACCGCCAGCAGGGAGTGGCCGCCCAGCTCGAAGAAGTGGTCCCACCGCCCCACCCGCTCCACGCGCAGCACCTGCGTCCAGATCTCCGCCAGCGCCCGTTCCGCCGGGTCCGCGGGCGCCTCGAAGGGCCGCCGCGCGTAGGCGTCTTCACCGGGGGCCGGCAGCGCCCGGCGGTCCAGCTTGCCGTTCGGGGTCAGCGGCAGCGCCTGCAGGCGCACGTAGGCCGCGGGAACCATGTATTCCGGCAGCCGCTCGGAGAGATGCGCGCGCAGCGCCTCGACCTCCACCGCCCCGTCCGCGCCCACGCAGTACGCCACCAGGCGCCGGTCGCCGGAGGCGTCCTCCCGCGCCACCACCACCGCCTCGCGCACCGCGGCGTGGTCCAGCAGCCGCGCCTCGATCTCCCCCAGCTCCACCCGGAAGCCCCGCACCTTCACCTGCGCGTCGTTGCGCCCCACGAACTCCAGCCGTCCGTCCGCCAGCCAGCGCACGAGATCGCCCGTGCGGTAGAGCCGCGCGCCCGGCTCCCCGCCGAAGGGGTCCGCCACGAACCGCTCCGCCGTCAGCTCCGGCCGGTTCTGGTATCCGCGCGCCACCCCCGCTCCCCCGATGTACAGCTCCCCCACCACTCCGACGGGCACCGGCTCCCCCGCCCCGTCCAGCACATACAGGCGCGTGTTCCCGACCGGCGCCCCGATGGGAACGCCGGCCCTGGCCCCGTCCGCCGTGCAGCGGAGCGCCACCGCCGCGGTCGCGGCCTCCGACGGCCCGTACAGGTTGTGCAGCTCCACCTGCGGCAGACGCTCCCGCAGGCGTCCCAGGAGCGCGCTCGACAACGCCTCGCCCCCGCACAGCACCCGCGTCAGCCCCCGGCACCCCTCCACGTCGGGGGCCTCCACCAGGAGCTGCAGCAGGGAGGGAACGAGGTTGAGGGTGGTGATCCGCTCCCGGGCGATCGTCTCCAGCAGGCAGGCCGGGTCCCTCTGCCCTTCGGGACGGGCCAGCACCACGCGGGCGCCCACCATCAGCGGCCAGAAGATCTCCCGCACCAGGCCGTCGAAGCTGAGCGAGGTGTTCTGCAGCACCGCCTCGTACGCGCCGAGCCCCCAGGCCTGCTGCCCCCACACCAGGCGGTTGACCAGCCCGCGGTGCAGGTTCATCACGCCCTTGGGCCGGCCCGTGGAGCCCGAGGTGTAGATGACGTACGCCAGGTGGTCCGGCGTGAGGCCGTCGGGTTCCGGATCCGTCTCCGGATGGTGAGCCCAGGAGGACGCGCCCGCATCGAGCGCCACCACGGAGGGCCCCGCTCCGGCGAACCGCTCCGCCAGCGACGCCTGGGTCAGCAGCACCGCCGGCTCGCTGTCCGTCAGCATGAAAGCCAGCCGGTCCGCCGGGTACGACGGGTCCAGCGGCACGTACGCGCCGCCGGCCTTGAGAACCGCCAGCAGCCCCACCACCATCTCCGGGCTGCGCTCCACGCACAGCCCCACCCGCACGTCGGGACCTACGCCGCGCTCGACGAGGAAGTGCGCCAGCCGGTTGGCGCGCCGGTTCAGCTCTCCGTACGTCAGCGTCTGCCCCTCGAACGCCACGGCGGCCGCATCCGGGGTCCGCGCCACCTGGGCCTCGATCAGCGCGTGGATGCAGAGATCGCGCGGATACGCCGCATCCGTGGCGTTCCACTCCTCCACCACCTGTGCCCGTTCCGCGGCCGCCAGCAGCTCGATGCCGTCCACCCGCCGGCGCTCGTCGTCCGCCATCGCCTCCAGCACGCGCCGCAGGTAGCCCAGGTACCGCTCCACCGTCGGGGCCTCGAAGAGCGCCGTCGCGTACGTCAGGCCGCCGGCGATCCGTCCATCGGCCTCGTACAGCCACAGCGACAGGTCGAACTTCGCCGTGTCGTGCTCCGGCGTCTCCACCCCGCCCACCGCGAGCCCCGGCAGCTCCAGGCCGCCACCGGGCGCGTTCTGCCAGGCGAACAGCACCTGGAAGACGGGGCTGTGCGACAGGCTGCGCACCGGCTGCAGCAGTTCCACCACCTGTTCGAAGGGGATGTCCTGGTGATGCTGCGCCCCCAGCGCCCGCTCCTTCACCCGCCCCAGCACCTCCGCGACGGTGGGTGAGCCGGAGAGGTCGACGCGCAACGCCAGCGTGTTGATGAAGAAGCCGATCAGCCCCTCGATCTCCTGCCGCCCCCGGTTGGCCGTGGGCGTGCCGATGACCACGTCGTCCTGGCCCGACAGCCGGCTCAGCACCGTGGCCCACCCCGCCAGCAGGGTCATGAACAGCGTGGTCCCGTGCCGCCGGCCCAGCGCCTTCAGCCCCGCGGTGAGCACCTCGTCCAGCTCCAGATCCACCGAGGCGCCGGCGTGCTTCTGCCGCGGCGGGCGCGCCCGGTCGGCGGGCAGCTCCAGCAGCTCCGGCACGCCGTCGAGTGTCTCCTTCCAGTAGTCCGCCTGCCGCCTGAGGCCCGCGCCGTCCACCCAGCGGCGCTGCCAGGCCGCGTAGTCCGCGTACTGCACCGGCAGCGGCGGCAGCGGATCGGGCTCCCCGCGGCGGAAGGCTGCGTAGAGCGTGCTCAGCTCGTCGGTGAACACCCCCATGCTCCACGCGTCGGAGACGATGTGGTGCATGGTGATCAGCAGCACGTGCTCGTCGGCCGCCAGGCGGACGAGGCGCCCGCGGATCAGCGGCCCGCGCTCCAGGTCGAAGGGCGCGCTCGTCTCCTCCGCCATGAGCCGGCGCAGCTCCGCCGCCGCCTCCGTCCGTCCGCCCAGATCCTGCTGGACCAGCGGGAAGCGGCATTCCGCGGCGGGCGCGACGCGCTGCACCGGCTCCCCGTCCAGGGTGGGGAAGGTCGTGCGCAGCGCTTCGTGCCGCGCCACGATCCGGTCCAGCGCACCGGCCAGCGCCGCGCGGTCCAGCTCGCCCGTCAGCCGCAGGCGCCTGAAGACGTGATACGCCGCGCCCGCGCTCCCGAGCTGCTCCAGGAACCACAGCCGCTGCTGCGCGAACGACGGCGCCAGGCGCCCGCCGCGGTCCGCCGGCTCGATCGCGGGCAGCTCCGCGCGCGCCGCCGCGGCCAGGCCTCTCGCGAAGTCCGCCAGCACCGGTCTGACGAACACGTCGCCCAGCGCCACCTCCACGCCCAGCACCTGCCGCACCCGCGAGGCGACCTGCACCGCCAGCAGCGAGTGGCCGCCCAGCTCGAAGAAGTGGTCCCGGCGGCCCACCCGCTCCACGCGCAGCACACCCGACCAGATCTCCGCCAGCGCCTGCTCGCTCTCCCCCACCGGCGCCTCGTATTCACGCGCCGCGTAGGCGTCGCTCTCCGGCGCCGGCAGCGCCCTGCGGTCCAGCTTGCCGTTCGGCGTCAGCGGCAGCGCCTCCAGCCGCACGTACGCCGCCGGCACCATGTACTCCGGAAGACGCTCCGAGAGATGCGTCCGCAGCGCCTCCGCCTGCAGCGCCTCACCCACGTAGTACGCCACCAAGCGCTGGTCCCCGGTACCGTCCCCCAGGGCCGCCACCACCCCCTCGCGCACCGCCGGATGCTCCACCAGGCGCGCCTCGATCTCCCCCAGCTCGATCCGGTTGCCCCGCACCTTCACCTGGTGGTCGTTGCGCCCCAGGAACTCGATCGTCCCGCCCGCCAGCCACCGGCCCAGGTCACCGGTCCGGTACAGCCGCGCACCCCGCTCCCCGCCGAACGCATCGGGGACGAACCGCTCCGCCGTCAGACCCGCCCGCCCGTGATATCCGCGCGTCACCTGCACTCCCCCGATGTGCACCTCGCCGACGACCCCCACCGGAACCGGCTGGCCCAGGCGGTCCAGCACGTAGATCCGCGTGTTCGCCATCGGGCGGCCGATCGGGAGGCTGCCCGCCCGCTCCTCGGGCGCACAGCTCCACGCCGTGACGTCGACCGCCGCTTCCGTGGGACCGTAGACGTTGTAGAGCCGCGCCTGCGGAAGCAGACCGTAGAACCGCCGGACGAGGTCGTGCGAGAGCGGCTCGCCCCCGCAGACCACGCGCTCGATCCCCGTGCAGCTCCCCAGATCCGGGTGCTGCACGAGCATCTGCAGCATCGACGGAACGAAATGGAGCGTGCTGATCCTGCGGCTGCGGATCGTCTCGACCAGGTAGCCGGGATCCCTGTGTCCCCCGGGACGCGCCATCACGAGACGTGCGCCCGCCATCAGCGGCGGCATGAGCTCGCGGAGCGAGGCGTCGAAGCTGTAGGGGGTCTTCTGGAGTACCGCGTCGTCGGCCGCGAGCCGCCAGCTGCCCGACATCCAGGTGAGCACGTTCACCACGCTGCGGTGCGCGACCATCACCCCCTTCGGACGGCCCGTGGAGCCCGACGTGTAGATCACGTACGCCAGGTGATCCGGTGTGAGGCCCGCACGCCCGGGGTTCGTCTCCGGCTGATGGGCCCAGGCGGAGGACGCGTCCCCGTCGAGCGTCACCGCGGGGACCTCCAGCCCGCCGAACCGGTCCGCCAGCCACGTCTGGGTCAACAGCACCGCCGGCCCGCTGTCGATCAGCGTGTAGCGCAGCCGATCCTCGGGGTGATCCGGGTCCAGCGGCACGTAGGCGCCGCCGGCCTTCAGCACCCCCAGCAGCCCCACCATCAGCTCCAGGCTGCGCTCCACGCACAGCCCCACCCGCACGTCGGGACCCACGCCGCGCCCGACGAGGAAGTGCGCCAGCCGGTTCGCGCGCCGGTTCAGCTCTCGATACGTCAGCTCCTCGTCCTCGCAGACCACCGCCACCGCGTCCGGGGTGCGCTCCACCTGCGCCTCGAACAGCTCGTGCAGGCACGCGTCGGCCGGATACGCCGCCGCCGTCGCGTTCCACTCCTCCACGACCTGCGCCCGTTCCGCGGCCGGCAACAGCTCGATGCCGTCCACGCGCCGCCCCTCGTGGGCCACCATCGCCGCCAGCACGCGCCGCAGGTAGCCGGCGTAGCGCGCCACCGTCGCTCGCTCGAACAGCGACGTCGCGTACGTCAGGCCGCCGGCGATCCGTCCATCGGCCTCGTACAGCCACAGCGACAGGTCGAACTTCGCCGTCTCGTGCTCCGGCGCGTCCACCTCGCCCACCGCGAGCCCCGGCAGCTCCAGGCCGCCACCGGTCGCGTTCTGCCACGCGAACATCACCTGGAAGACGGGGCTGTGTGAGAGGCTGCGCACCGGCTGCAGCAGCTCCACCACCTGCTCGAAGGGGATGTCCTGGTGATGCTGTGCCCCCAGCGCACGCTCCTTCACCCGTCCCAGCAGCTCCTCGATGCTGGGTGAACCGGAGAGATCGACGCGCAAGGGCAGCGTGTTGACGAAGAAGCCGATCAGCTCCTCGATCTCGCTCCTGCCGCGATTGGCGGTGGGC
>DASTNU010000755.1:0-7108 GCA_035720605.1 Longimicrobium sp.
GCCCCCGCCGACCTGGCCGAGGTGGCCCGCCGGGTGGCCGGCGCGCCGGGGATCGGCGGAGGCCGGGTGGCGGTCGAGGCGCGGCTGGACCCCGCGCCGGTAACCGGCGACCCCGGCGAGCTGTACCAGGTGGCGCTCAACCTGGTCTCCAACGCGGTGCAGGCCTCGCCCCCCGGCGGCTCGGTCTGCGTCGCCACGCGGGTGGAGGGGGACGAGGCGGTGCTGGAGGTGGCGGACCGCGGCCCGGGGATGGGGCCGGAGGAGCTGGCGAAGGTCTGGGCGCCGTTCTTCAGCCGGCGTACGGGCGGCACCGGGCTGGGGCTTCCCATCGTCCGGCGGATCGTAGAGGCGCACGGCGGCACCGTGGCGCTGCACAGCCGCCCGGGCGAGGGGACGCAGGCAGAGGTGCGCCTTCCCCTGCGGCGCGGGAGCGAGGGAGCGTGAGCGAGCCTACCCTGCTGGTGGTGGACGACGAGCCGAACATCCGGCGCGTCCTGGAACTCTCGCTGGGCGACGCGGGATACCGCGTCCTCACCGCCAGCACCGCCGCGCAGGCATCGCGGCTGCTGGCGGCGGAGCGGGTGGATCTGCTGCTGACGGACCTGCAGCTTCCCGACCGCTCCGGCCTGGAGCTGCTGGACGAGGTACGGGCCGCCCGTCCCGACCTCCCCGTGATCCTCATCACCGCCTACGGCACGGTGGAGAGCGCGGTGCAGGCCATCCGCGCGGGCGCGTTCGACTACGTGATGAAGCCGTTCCGCGTGGAGGAGATCGAGGCGCTGGCGCAGCGCGCCCTGGGCCTCACCCGCGCGGAGCGCGAGAACGCGTACCTGCGCGAGGTGGCCGCCCCGGAGTTCGAAGGGATGGTGGCGGAAAGCCCCGGGATGCGCGCGGTGGTGCAGGCGGTGGAGCGGGTGGCGCCGGCGCCCAGCACGGTGCTGGTCACCGGCGAGACGGGGTCGGGAAAGGAGCTGGTGGCGCGCGCCATCCACGCCCGCTCGCCGCGCGCGGGGCGGCTGTTCGTGGCGCTCAACTGCGCGGCCATCCCCGCCGAGCTGCTGGAGGCGGAGCTCTTCGGGGTGACGAAGGGCGCCTTCACAGGCGCCACGGCCGACCGGCCGGGGAAGTTCGAGCTGGCCGACGGCGGTACGCTCTTCCTGGACGAGATCGGCGACATGCCGCTGGCCATGCAGGCCAAGCTGCTGCGCGCGCTGCAGGAGGGAAGCATCGAGCGGCTGGGCTCCAACACGGTGCGGCGGGTGGACGTGCGCATCGTGGCCGCCACCCACCGCGACCTGGAGCGGCGGGTGCGGGAGGGGGCGTTCCGGGCGGACCTCTTCTACCGGCTGAACGTCTTTCCCATCCACCTGCCCCCCCTGCGCGAGCGGCGGGACGACGTGGCGCCGATCGCGGCGCGCGCGGTGGAGCGGTTCGCGCGGCGGCTGGGGCGCCGGGTGCGGATCTCTCCCGAGGCGCTGGCGGCGCTGCAGGAGTACGACTGGCCGGGGAACGTGCGCGAGCTGCAGAACGTGCTGGAGCGCGCGGTGCTGCTGGCCCGCGGCGGCGTGATCGAGGTGCTGGACCTTCCCGCGCCCGCGCCCGCCCGCCCCGCTGGCGCGGCACCGGGGCGGCCCGTGACGCTGTGGGCGGCGGTGGACGAGGCGGAGCGCGAGGCCATCCAGGCGGCACTGCGCTTTACCGGCGACAACAAGGCCCGGGCGGCGGAGGTGCTGGGCATCAGCACGCGCACGCTCTGGTACAAGCTGGAGCGCCTGGGTATCGGCGGCCCCGTTCCGCCCGGAGAGTGATCCCGGGTTCCAGCAGAACGGTCTCCTGATGACGCGGAGACGCGGAGGGAAACGCCTTTCTCCGCGCCTCCGTGCGAGGCCAGCTCTTTCCCGGATCCGGCAACGGTCCGGACGCACCGTGAGCACGGGTCCGCTCACGGCTCATCCCTCGTCGTCGTCCTCGTCCTCGTCGTCGTCCTCGTCGTCGCCATCCTCGTCGTCGTCATCGCCCCCTCCGCCGGGCGGGGTGCCGCCGGGGCCGGCACCCAGGGTGAGCGTGCCGGCGGCGGCGTCATGGGTGAGGGCGATGGAGGCGAGGTTGGTCGTCCGCTGCCCACCCGTCCACTGGCCGGAGGCGTTGAAGCGCGCGTCGTGGTTGGGGCAGACGAAGGCGCCGCCGGTGATGCTGACCGTAGTGCCCTGGTGGGGGCAGCGCAGGGAGAACGCGGCGTAGGTGCCCTGGGAGAGGTGCACCACCGCCACCGGGCCGTCCGCGGTGGTGATCCGGGCGATGCCGCCCACCTGCGCCAGCGCCGGGTAGTCCGCGATACGGATGACGGTGCCGGCGCCGGGGGTGGCTCCCGGCGCCAGCGGGTTGCCCCCCGCGCCGATCTGCCCGTCGCCGCACCCGGCCAGCAGCGCCGCCACTGCTGCCATCGTGCTGCCCAGGAAGACACGCCGGCTCACTCCGCACGCCTCTCCCGGGCAGATGCGGATCTCCGTCGGGGGCAGGAGCCCCGTCACTCCGTCCATCGATTCCTCCGTCGTTGGGGAAGGGGATGAGTTCCCGCTGTGGTTGGCGTCAGACGGCCACGAACGCGGCGTCCCAGGCGACGCGGTCCTGGTCCTGGCGGATGGGACGCGCCACGTCCACCACCAGGGCGCCGTTCGCCGCCCGCAGGGGGTAGCGGTCCATCCCCCGCGTGGCGCGTCCGGAGACGAAGGTGCCGTCCGGCTGGTAGCGCGAGCGGTGCTTGGGGCACTGGAAGCGCCCGTCGGCCTGCTGCCAGCGCAGCATGGTGCGCTGGTGAGGGCACGAGAGCGCGAACGCGTACGCACGCGCCTGCCAGCGCACCACGATCACCTCGCGCTCGCGGTCGATGGACACGCCGTCCGCGGGCGGGATGGGGTAGGTGACCTGGCCGCCGCGCACGGCGGCGGGGCGCAGCGGCGCCGGCACCACCCCCTGCGCCTGCGCCCGGCCGGCGCCCAGCC
This sequence comes from Longimicrobium sp., assembly GCA_035720605.1. Classification (GTDB taxonomy): domain Bacteria; phylum Gemmatimonadota; class Gemmatimonadetes; order Longimicrobiales; family Longimicrobiaceae; genus Longimicrobium. The sequence continues at coordinate 3,003 of DASTNU010000755.1, forward strand.
CCACCAGCAGCGCCGCGGCGATCCCCGCCGCCTCGCGCAGGAAGTCGCGCCGGCCGGTGCAGCCCGCGCAGGGATCCAGGATCTCGTCCGCCATCGTTCCGTTCATCGCCGTTCCACCGCGGTCGTTGGGATGATGGGCACAGGGGTCAGGCCGCCGCGGTCAGCAGCGTCCCCAGAAAGAGCACGGCGAACCAGAGCGCCGCGCTGCGCAGCGACGCCCCCCGCAGCGCCCGCCAGGGCCGCTCGCCGGGGTGCGCGGGCGGCGGCTCGTCCAGCGGCGGATCCGCCGGTCCCGGCGCGGCGTCCGGCGCGGCGGCCACTGCCTCTCCGGCGCGCCGCAGCAGCAGACCGTTCAGCAGCAGCAGGGCGAAGGCGGCCATCTTCGCCCAGAACACGGGGGAGGGGAGGAGCGTCTCCACGTCCGCCGCCAGGAGAAGGAGCCCGCTGGCGACCACGGCGGCCAGCCCCGCCAGCACCACGGCGTGCGTGGCTCGCAGCTCCCGGGCAAAGGCCAGCCGCTCCGGCCAGGGGCGGACGCCGTGGCGCAGCACTCCCCGGTCGGCGGCCAGGGCGGTGCCGCCCGCGGCCATCAGCCCGCCGAAGTGAAGGAAGGCGACGGCGCTGGCCACCCCCGTGGAGCCGCCGTAGAGGTCCGCCCACGGCTGGGCGAGCTCGGCGGCCGCCTGGATGAGCGTGCCCATGGCCGCGCCTCAGTGGTTGCCGAAGAGGGGAAGCATGACGGCGTAGCTGAGCAGCGACACCGCCATGGACGAGAGGGCCACCGTGCGGTGCAGGTCGCGCCGGCCGCTGCTCTCCTCCGCGTCCTCCGCCAGCATCCCCGTGGCGGCGAACCCGGCGTCGGCCAGCAGCATCAGCGCGCCGTGCAGGGTGCGGCGGGTGCGTCCCTCAGGGTCTCCGCGGCCCTCCCACAGGTTCCACGCGCCGGTGACCGTGTTGACGGCAAAGAGCCCCGCCACCCCGGCCGCCAGCGGGCCGTGGCTCTCCCGCGCCCACGCCGGCGCCTGGTCGCCCTTTTCCATCAGCTCGCGGCCCGCCAGGTACTGGGCGGCGAACATCGGCACCATGGCGTAGCTGGCGTACCGGTGGATGGTGAGCCGGGTGAAGTAGGCGTCGGAGTATTCCACAGCGCGCGGCAGCGGCGTGGTGTCGGCCGCCGTCGGCGGGGCGGGCGCCAGCAGGGGCGGCAGCGGCGCCGCCGGGGCCGCCAGCGCCGCGGGGACGGTGATCCCCAGCGGCGCGGCGGCCGCCGCCGGGACGTCCGCGACGGAGGGTGGCGGCGGGTTGGTGTCGGCGGCGAGCAGCGCCAGGGCGATGCAGGCGGTGTGGCAGAGCATGGGGGCCGTTTCCGTGGGGGTGTGGACACGATTCGCGCCCCGCCTGAAGGGCAACCGACGGACCGGCGCCCGCGGCCGGCCTCAAGTGGATGCCTGGATTGTGGTTGCGACGGATGGGAGCCCGCGGGCGGCGGGCGCGTTCTCGTGCAGATCCCTGCGCGGTGTGCAAGGGATTGCACGGTTGTGGATGCAGATTCATGCATGGCCTGCAGGCTGCTACCTGATACCAACTCCGGCAAAAGACTTGTTCTCACGCGGAGGGAGCAGAGGAAGCAGAGTTGCTCCTCCGCTTCCTCTGCTCCCTCCGCGTGAGCCAATTCTTTTTGCGGATCGGTATGACTCCGCGCGACGAGGGCGGGCGGACCACGTCCGGTCCGCTCGCCCTCTTTCGTGCCGCGATCGTGCGTTCAGGCCGATGCGGCCGCCAGCCGCCCGGCCTCTGCGGCGGACTCGCCGGCGGGCTCGCTTGCGGCGGCCGGCTCCCCGAGCGCCACCGCGCGCGGGGGGACGGCCAGCACGTTGCACGGCGCGTCGCGGAGCGCCGCCTCGGCGACGCTTCCCAGCATCAGCCGCGCAGCCCACCCGCGCGCGTGCGTCCCCACGACCAGCAGGTCGGCCTGCCAGTCCTCCGCCTCCGCCGCGATCTCCTCGGGCGCGACCCCCACGCGCACCACCGGCTCCACCGCGACGGCATGCCGCCGGCGCGCCTGCAGGAAGTCCTCGAGCTCCTCCAGCGCGGCCCGTTCCAGCACCTCGCGCGGCAGCAGCGAGGGGCCCACCAGGGGGAGGAACAGCACCAGCAGCGAGCGCAGGGCCAGCGGCGCGCCGAAGACGGCCGCCGCCGTGTCCAGCCCCTCCTCGTGGACGGCGGCGCTCAGCTCCGAAAGGTCGCTCGTCAGCAGCACACGCCGCAGCGGGCGGCGCAGGGGCCTGCGCAGGATCAGCACGGGGACGTCGGCTCCACGCAGGACCCGCTGGGCGGTCGTGCCCAGGAACCTGCCGCCCAGCCGGTCGGCCCCCGCGGCGCCGACCACCACCAGGTCCGCCCCCTCCTGCGCCGCCGTTTCCAGGATGGCCTGCGCGGGGGTGCCGGCGACGGCGTGGCAGACCGCGGACTCGGCCCCCGGCACGCGGTGCGCCGTTGCTTCCAGCCGGTCGGCGATGTGGTCGGCGTAGTGCTGCGTCCACTCCGGCGAGGTGTAGCCCAGCTGCGGCGGGCTGAACACGGGCGGGATGGTGTACGCCTGCACCAGGTGCAGCGCGGCCCCGGTCCAGCGCGCCAGCGCCGCGGCCGCGACCAGGGTAGGGTCGCCCTCGTTCGGCTGCGAAACGCCGGCGACGATGGTCTTGATCCGGTCGGACATCGTGGCCTCCCCTTCAGGGGTGAGCGACGGGGCGGGTCCCGGCGACCGGCCGCCGCGCGCAAGGATGCCGTGCCGGCTGCAATACGCGACCGCACGGCGCACTCGTCATGCACGGTAGCCGCGTGCGCCGCCGCCTGCTGTCGGATGCTGGCCGACCCTTGTGTCGGGTCTGGATGGATGGTGGTGGGGAATGCGGGCAGAGAAACGTGGACCGACACCCGCACCGGGTGGAAACACGCGGATTCTTCCCCACACCAGGGTCGGCGCTTGCCCGGCCCGCGGTTCGGCCGCTGCGGCCACGTTTGTTTCAGCCGCGCGGAAGCAGGCATGGCAGGGAACTCGGAAGTGAGCACAGCAAATGAGAGCGACAGCGGCCCGTACCCTGCGAGGCACCACCGTACGAGACGTCATGCAGATCGACATGCTGACGGCCGTCCCGGAGATGACGGTGCGGGAGTTGGCGCAGACGCTGCTGGAGGGCAACGTCCGCTCTGTGCCGGTGCTGGGCCCCGCGGGCAAGATCCTGGGCGTGGCCTCGCAGGCCGACGTGATTCGCGCGGCGATGTCGGAGAAGGCCTGCGTGCCGGCGGACGGGGGTGGCGCGCCCCTGAAGTGCATGGACGGGCTGCGGGTGCGCAGCATCATGGGGCCGGTGGGGGCCACGGTCGCGCCGGACCAGCCGGTGAAGTCGCTGGTGCGGCTCTTCGTGCGACAGCGGGTGCAGCGGGTCCTGGTGGTGGAGAACGACATGCTCCTCGGGATCGTCACCCCCGTCGACGTCCTGGGCGCCATCGACGAGACGAGCTGAGGCGCTTCCCGTCCGGTCTCGTGTCCGAGACCCGAAAAGCACTCCAGAAACCGAGAGGCAGAGGAACGGCGACGTGGTCTCCGCTCCTCTGCCTCTCCGCTTCTCCGCGCGAGCGCCTTTGTTACGCCGCCCTCAGCAGCCCCGCGTCCAGCGCCAGGCGCACCAGCTCGGCGCGGTGGGTGAGCCCCAGCTTCTGCATCAGCCGCGCGCGGTAGGTGTCCACCGTCTTGGGCGAAAGGAACAGCTTCTTGCCGATCTCCGTGGAGCTGTAGCCTTCCGCCGACAGGGTCAGCACCTCGCGCTCACGCTCGCTCAGCTTGTCGAGCGGCCCCGCGTGGTGCGGCTCCCTGGCGTGCTGGTACTGCTGCAGCAGCAGGCGCGCGGCGCTGGGGTACAGGAACATCTCTCCCCGCGCGACCGTGCGGATGGCGTTGAGCAGATCCGTGTCCGCGCTGGTCTTGCGGACGAAGCCGGCGGCACCCGCCTCCAGCACGGGAAGAAGGAACTCCTCCTCGGTCTGCGAGGTGAGCGCCAGCACCCGCGCCCCGAGCCCCAGCTCGCCGATGCGGCGGGTGGCCT
>DASTNU010000756.1:0-5605 GCA_035720605.1 Longimicrobium sp.
CCGACGCGGCGCGGCGCGCGGTGCAGGAGGCGCGCGCCCGGCGCCGCTCCGACGCGCGGGTGGAGGTGCGGGCGGAGGGGTGGAGCGAGGGCGGCATCGAGGCGCTGCACCGCCGCGGCGACTGCTACGTCTCGCTGCACCGCGGCGAGGGCTGGGGATATCCGCTCTTCGAGGCGGCGTCCCGCGGCAAGCCGGTGGTCGCCACCGCCTACTCGGGGCCGCTCGACTACCTCGATCCCGCCGCGCACGGGATGGTGCGCTGGACGCCCGTCCCCGTTCGCCAGCCCTACCACTACTACAACCCGCAGATGCGGTGGGCGGACCCCGACGTGGACCACGCCGCCGCGCTCCTGCGGGAAACCTTCGACCACCGCGATGGGGCGGCGGCGCGCGCGGCCGCGGCCGGCGCGCGCATCCGCGAGCAGTTCTCGCTGGAGGCCGTGGGCGCCGCCGCCCGCGCCCGGCTGGAGGAGGTGCTCCCCCGCGCCGCCCCCGCCCGCGCGCGCCTGCGCGGGATCGCCATGAACGGAGCCGCGGCGAATGGAGCCGCGGCGGCGAGCGGCGGCCATCCCCCCGCGCCCGCCCCCGTGGCGTGGCTGGAGGGCCCCGTGCCGGTGGAGTGGTACGACGAGGACTACTTCGAGACCGGACGCAAGAGCAACTGGGACCTGGGATACTCGTGGGAGCTGTTCGGCGGGCTGTTCCGCGACACCGCGGCGTACCTGCTGGAGCTCCTGCCCGAGGCCGGGAGCTGGCTGGACGCGGGGTGCGCCAAGGGGTTCCTGGTGCGGGCGCTGCGGGAGCGGGGCAAGGAGGCGTGGGGGGTGGACGGCAGCCCCTGGGCCATCCGGCACGCGGATCCCTGCGCCCGCCCCTTCCTGGTGCAGGCGGACGTCGCCGGGTACGACCCGGAGCAGGGCTGCGACGTGGTCACCGCCTTCAACCTCCTGGCGCACCTCACCGAGGCGCAGGCGATCGCCTTCCTGGCGCGGGTGCGCCCGCGGGTGGGCACGGCGCTCCTGGCCACCATCCCCACCGTGCAGCCCGGGCGGGAGATGGAGCGCAACCGCGACGCGTCGCACGTCACCCGGCAGACCCGCGAGTGGTGGATGGAGCGGTTCCGGCGCGCCGGGTGGCGCCAGGACGCCCTGCACCGCGTGGCGGAGCGCGCCTTCCAGGAGCACCCGCTCCCCAGGCGGATGGGATGGGAGGTCTTCCTCTTCGCCCCCGGTCCGCCGGGCTGAGCCGCGGCGCGCCGCACGTTTCGACCCCGGAGACGCATCTTCGACCACCCGAAACGGGAAGTCCGATGGAAGGCAACGACTGCTACAAGTTTTCCACCATCCGCAGCTACATCGAGGCGACCGGCGCGCCCCCCGTGCGCGTGGTGGTGGAGGCGGGTGTGAACGTGGGCTCCGTCACGCGGCTGGTGAAGGCGTACTTTCCCGAAGCGGCCGTGTTCGGGCTGGAGGTGGTGCGCGAGCTGGCCGGCCTGGCCCGCGCCAACACCCGCGACCTTGCCGGCGTGCGCATCCTCACCCGCGCGCTCACCGCCGAGCACCTGTACGAGGACGACGCGGGGACCCGGCCGCGCGCCAGCCCCACCACGCTCCGGCTGCTGCGCGGCACCCCGCGGGCGGGTCCCGGCTGGGCCGGCGGCTCCACCGTGGTTCCCGCCTCGCACCCGCTGGTCGGCGACCCGGGGGTGCGGGGGCTGGAGGGAAGCAGCCAGCGCGTGCGCCCCATCACCCTGGAGGAGCTGCTGGCGGCGGTACGGCGCCGCACCGGGAGCGCGGAGGTCGACATCCTGAAGATGGACTGTGAGCAGTGCGAGCACTCGTCGCTGGGATGCGCCGCCGAGGAGACGCTGCGCAGGCTGCGCTTCATCGTGGGCGAGTACCACGGCATCCAGCGGTTCTGGCGGGTGCTCCGCGACCGGCTGTTCCGCACGCACAAGGTCAGCCTGATCGGCGACGCGGAGCTGGGGGCCTTCTTCGCCGAGCGGCGCGACGGGGAGAAGGACGGCATCCTCCGGCACGACAACGCGGGGATGCTGCAGCTGCGCCCCTGGCTCTCCGACGAGCCCATGGAGTGGCACCTGTTCAACGAGCGGTACGTGCTCCCCGACGAGCGCTCCATCCATGCGCTCGCCTGACCCGGCTCCGGACGCGCTCCCGGGAGACGGGTGCGCCCTGCTGGTGCACCTGGCCGCGGGGGTCGGCAACCTCGTCTTCGCGACCCCGCTGCTGGCGGCGCTGGAGCGGCTGGGCTACGAGGTGGACGTGCTGCTGCACGCCGACTATCCGCAGGCCGCCGAGCTGTTCCACGGCTGGAGCGCCGTGCGCCGGGTGCACGCGGGGTGCTTTCCCGCCCGGGGGGCGTACCACCGGCTGGTCCCGGCCGTCCCGCCCTTCTACTGGGCCGGCCTGGGCGCGGCGTACCGCGGCCGCCGCGGGGTGGTGCCCCGCCCCCCCGACGCGCTCTTCTACCGCGACGAGCAGGGGTGGTACCTGGCCTTCGCGCGGGCGCTGGGGTGGCCGGAGGAGCGCCGCCCCGTCTACCGCCTGCCGGTGGCGCCGGTCGAGGAGCACGGCGTCACGGCATCCACGCTGGTGCTGGCGCCGGGGTGCAAGACGGGGGAGATGGCGGCCAAGCGCTGGCCCCACTTCGCCGCGCTGGCGGAGCGGTTCGCCGACGTGGCGGTGGTGGGGACGGACGACGACCTGCTCGGGGCGGACGGGCGGCGCCTCCGCTTTCCCGGGCACGTGCGCTCGCTGGTCGGGACGCTGACGCTGCGCCAGACGGCGGAGGCGCTGGCCGCCGCCGGCGCGGTGGTGGCCAACGACAGCGGGCTGGGCCACGTGGCGGGCGCGGTGGGGGTCCCCACGGTGCTCCTCTTCGGCCCCACCTCCGAGCGGGTCCTGGGGCACTTTCCGCCGAACGTGTCCGTCCTGCGGGCCGGCCTGCCGTGCGAGCCGTGCTGGACGGTCGCGCGGCTCCGCGCCTGTGGCGGGCGGGTGGACTGCCTGGGCGCGCTGCAGGTGGACCGCGTGGAGGCGGAGGTGCGCCGCCTGGGCGGGATGCCGCCCGCCGCGCGGCCCGCGGCGCCCCCGCCCGCGCTCACCGTCGCCGTCCCCGCGCCGCGCGCGCGGCCGGCGGTGGAGGAAGGCGCGCCGCTCGTCTCCTGCCTGATGCCCACGGCGGACCGGCGGCGCTTCGTCCCGCGCGCCATCCAGCACTTCCTGCGACAGGACTATCCGCACCGCGAGCTGGTGATCGTGGACGACGGCGCCGACGCGATCGCGGACCTGGTGCCCGACGACCCGCGCATCCGCTACGAGCGCACCGGGCGCGCGCGGACGCTGGGGGCCAAGCGCAACCTGGCCTGCTCGCTGGCGCGGGGCGCGCTGCTGGCGCACTGGGACGATGACGACTGGATGGCCGACGACCGGCTGTCGCGGCAGGTGGCGGCGCTGGAAGAGGCGCGGGCGGAGGTGTGCGGGCTGTCGGTGGTGCGGTTCTTCGACCCCGTGCAGCGCCGCGCGTGGGAGTACCGCTGGGGGGACCGCTCGCGGCCGTGGGTGAGCGGGAACACGCTGCTCTACCGCCGCGACCTGTGGAAGCGCCACCCGTTCCCCGAGCTGAACGAGGGCGAGGACACGCGCTGGGTGTGGTCGCTCCCCGCCGGCGCGCTGCTCCCGCTGCGCGACCCCGGCTGGTTCGCCGCGCTGGTGCATCCGCGCAACACCAGCCGCAAGCAGACGCGGGGCCCCAGCTGGACCCCCCTTCCGCTCGACACCGTGCAGGCGGCGATGGGGGAGGACTGGGCCTTCTACACCACCCTCGCCGCGCCCGAACGCGCGCTCATACCCGCGTGACGGGCCGCGCGTCCTGGAAGGCAGGACCGAACGCCAGAAACCGGAAGCGCCCACCGCAAGTTGCGGTGGGCGCTAAACGTACGCGCCAGATAGGACTCGGACCTGTGACCTGCGGCTTGGTTTACCAGATCGCGCATCAGGTTGTGTGGATGGCTTGCTTCCATGCGCCGCGGCGATGATCCGGCGATCCACATCCTTCTCGAAAAAATGCGGATGGCCCCCCTGCCGCATTCCATCCTTCTCCCGTTCCCGACAGCCCACGCCGGCTCGTGCCTCGTCGGCCAGCGCGCCACGCGTGCCACTCACATCGATCCGGCTTCGAACCGAGAGAGCAGAAGAAACGGCACGAGAAAACTCCGCCAACTCTGCTGACTCTGCGTGAGGCCCATTCTTTTTTGCGGATTCTGCACCGAGCCAACAATTCGGGGTCGGTGACTAGTTTGAGGCGGATTCCGGATATGCCCGGATTCCAGGGGTGCCTTGCGCCCTGACGGCGGATTGGGAGCGGGTGAAGATGACCAATACATTTGCGCCCCGAGCGCCGTTTCGGCGGCTAGTCGTCGCACCAATGGACGGTCGGGCTGCGGACTGCTACAAAATGTGCGCCCAACAGGGCTAAATGCGGCTCCGTGAACGTTGTGCAGATTTTCCGCCAGCGTGTCAAACTACTACATTTTTTCATCCCGGTGCGTTAGATTGGCGGCGCGAAACGGAAGAGGAAACGCCACGGGCGCAGGCGACGGGCCGAAAGCGGCACGCCCGGCGCCCGAGACGTTTTACTTCCCAGGTTTGATTCGTTGGATGTCTCCTTAGGAGCTTGAGCGCGCCACCCCGACAGAGGAGGCGGCGCGCCACGCGGCCGACGCACTCCCACAGCTCGCCCGGGCGCCAGAAGCCCGCGCACCGGGATCGTGTCGGCCCGTAGCTCCATTGGGGTCACTGACATACATGTTTCGGTCTGGTGCCGATGAGCCACGGCTTCGCCTGTCCGTGCTTCGACGTCCACCGCCAGCCAGAGGATCGTCCCGTGCCGGCAACCGGCGAATCTTTCGGCGCCACCGCGCCGCTGTCCACCGGCGGCGCCGCCTGCGCGCATCACCTGTTCCAGGCCCGCGTGGCCAGGCACCCGCACGCGCCCGCGGCGGCGCACGCGGGGCGTACGCTGACCTACGCCGAGCTCGACCGCCGCTCCAGCGCGGTGGCGGCGCGGCTGCGGGCGCTGGGCGTGGGCCCCGAGGCGCGCGTGGCGGTGATGCTGGAGCGCGGCCCCGAGCTGGCCGCCGCGCTGCTGGGGGTGATGAAGGCCGGCGCCGCCTACGTGCCGCTGGACCCCGGGTACCCCGCCGAGCGCATCGCCTACGTGCTGGAGGACTCGGGCGCGGTGGCGGTGCTGGCGGGCGCGGCCCACGCGCTCCCCCCCGCCGCGCCGCGGGTGGTGGAGATCGCCTCGATCCTCGACGCCGAGGCCGACGGCTTCGTGCCGGTGGAGACCGATCCCGACTCGCTGGCGTACGTCATCTACACCTCCGGCTCCACCGGCCGGCCCAAGGGGGTGGGCGTGTCGCACCGCTCGCTGGTGTCGCACAACCGGGCGGTGGTCCCGCTGTTCGGGCTGGGCCAGGCCGACCGGGTGGCGCAGATCGCCTCGGTGGGCTTCGACATCTCGGTGGAGGAGATCTTTCCCACCTGGGCGGCGGGGGGCACGGTGGTGTTCCGCCCAACCGGGG
>DASTNU010000757.1:0-7805 GCA_035720605.1 Longimicrobium sp.
GCCATCCGTGCCCTGCGGCCGGAGCTGGTGTTCCTGGACGTACAGATGCCGGAGGGCGACGGCTTCGACGTGGTGCGCGCGGTGGGCGTGGAGCAGATGCCCGTCACCGTGTTCGCCACCGCGTACGACGCGTACGCGCTGCGGGCGTTCGAGGCGCACGCGCTGGACTACCTGCTCAAGCCGTACGACCGGGAGCGGTTCGATGCGGTGCTGGACCGCGCGCGTGCGCAGGTGCGGCAGGCGCGCGGGGCGGGCGCGGACCCGCGGCTCCTTTCCTTCGTGCGGCAGATGGAGGAGCGCTCGCGCTACCTGCGGCGCATCGCGGTGCGGGCGGGCTCGCGGGTAAAGCTGGTGGACGTGGAGGAGGTGGACTACTTCGAGGCGGACACCAACTACGTGCGCCTGCACGTGGGCGGCGCCTCGCACCTGGTGCGCGACACCCTCGCCGCGCTGGAGGCCCGGCTGGACCCCGCCTGCTTCGCGCGCGTGCACCGCTCGCTCATCGTGAACCTGGAGCGCGTGGCGGAGGTGGAGCCGCTGTTCGCCGGCGAGCACGTGCTCTCGCTGAAGAACGGCACCCGCCTCACCACCGGCCGCACCTACCGCGCCCGCGTGCAGGAGGCGCTGGGCCTGCGCTCGTGACGCGTGAACCGACCCTGCGGAGGTTGTTTTCGTGAGGGAGCGCCACGCGGAAAACCTGCGTCCACAAGATTGCTTGCGCGCGACCGAAGGATCTTCTCTCCGCACCGAGGGGCCGGCTTCATGCCTCGAAGCTGGCCCCTCGGTCGTGCGGACAAGATCCTTCGGTCGGCGCCAAAGTGTTGTGGTGATTGCAGGTAACGCATGGCGCCTCCCTCAGGAAAACAACGCTCGGATGAGGGAGGGGAACGCCCTCTCGGAGAAATCGCGCGTTTCTCCGGTCCCATGCGGGTGCCATCCCATCCCGCGGTTGGCGGGCGTGGCTCCACGGTTCGCCCACGCCGCTCATCTGCCCGTCCCAAAGTCGTATCTGCATCTCTCGCAGCCGCTTACCCTGAGTGGTGACGGTAGACTCACAACCAACTCAGGAGAAGCGCAGATGAGACGAAATCGCGTTGGAACGATGGCGGTGCTGGTCGGTGCGGCGATGACCGCCGGCTGCGGGCAGGCGGACGGGGTGCTGGGGACGACGGCGGGCGCGACGGCCAGGCAGACACAGCAGGCGGGGACGGCGCAGGTCTTTGCCCCCGGCGTGATCTCCGATGCGCGCGAGCAGTGGCGCATCACCTTCACCCCGGACGGCGGGACGGCGTACTTCACCACCAGCGACTTCTTCTTCCCCATCACCCGCCAGGCCACCATCTACCTGTCGCACCTCCAGGATGGAGACTGGACCACGCCGCAGGTGGCGCCGTTCTCCGGCACGTACAGCGACATCGACCCGTTCCTCTCACCGGACGGGGAGCGGCTGTACTTCTCCTCCATCCGCCCCGTGGACGGGGTGATGTACGGCGACATCGACCTGTGGATGGTGGAGCGCACGCCCGACGGCTGGAGCGAGCCCATCCACCTGGGCCCCGAGGTCAACTCCCCCGGCGCGGACGAGCTGTACCCCTCCGCCTCGGCGGACGGTACGCTGTACTTTGCCAGCGGGCCGTTCTTTCCGCAGCCCGGACAGCACTTCGACATCTACAGCGCCCAACGTGACGGGGACGGGTTCGCGCCACGCCAGCCGCTGGGCGCGGGGGTGAACACGACGCCCGTGGCCGGCGGCGGGCTGCAGGACGCGTGGGAGTTCAACCCGGAGATTTCCGTCGATGGCAGGACGCTGGTCTTCACCTCGCTGCGGCCCGGCGGCTACGGGCTGGGTGACCTGTACGTGAGCCACCTGCAGCAGGGCGAGTGGAGCGCCGCCGGCAACCTGGGCCCGCTGGTGAACACCGCCGCGGACGAGTACCACCCCACCCTGTCGCGCAATCGCCAGGACCTGTACTTCGTGCGCCGCGCCTTTCCCGTGCGCGGCAACTTCTACCACATCCCCACCGGCGCGCTGGGCGGCCTGTAGCCGCGGAAACGAGCGGACGCAGAGGGAAGCCGGAGCCCTCTGCGTCCTTTCTGCCGCGTACCCGTTGCCCCGCTCCCGCGAACCCGGCGTCCATCGCGGCGCTCACGCCCGGTTCAGCATGGCCGGCGTCCACTCCCTCTCCCGGCCATGAACGCGCGGCAGCCGCGGGACCTGCTTCCCGCGGCTGCCGCAGAGGTTTCCCGTGCCAGCCGGCGAATCACCCGGGCACGTTGAAGGTGAACGAGCTGGTGCCGCCCGACAGGTTCAGGATCTGCTGGATGTTGTTGCCGTTGATCACCAGGTACGTGGGCGTGCCGGTGTTGACCACGTGGTTGCCTCCGATCCACCAGTTGTTGGTGAGGCTGTAGTTGCCCTGGGCCAGGTAGAAGGTCTCGTTGATGACGTTGCCGCCGACGTTGAAGGCGACCGTCACCCCGAACCAGAAATTCAGGCTGCCGGGCTGATTGCCGGTGCCGCCCCCGCTGGGTGCGTATTCGTGGTACGCGCCGCCCACCTCGTTGTTGAAGTCGTCGGCCACCGTGTTGTCGCCGCTGCGGTCCGCGTCGAGCACGATGGTCCACGTCGAGCCGGACTGCGTGATGGTCGGCGGCACGGTGTAGCTTTCGCCGCTTTTGATGTGGAGCGAGTTGTTGACGTAGGTGACCGACTGGATGAGCGACGAGGTGAGGGTGACGGTGTTGGAGGAGGACATGGTGTTCCTTTCTGTGGGAGAATAAAACCGGGAAAATACGACAAGGCACGATAATTACCCATTCTTATCAAGACAAGACTTACATTTGTTTGGATTTTCGCCCTTCTGGAGATAATTCCTGGTGAAACCGTAATCGTGCGAACATTTCCCGATTGCCACGGCCGGATAGACGCGCCACATTGTCCCCGCATGCGCGTAAATAACGACTATTTAGCAACAGAAATCGACCGCGCCGCGCGTGCAGGATGGAAAGCAGCCGCCGCTGCGATGGCGTGCGATCGTGCGCCGGTGTAGTCTACGCACATGCCGATCTCCATCCCGCTGACTGCGCCGACCCTCCAGACCGGGCGGCTGATCCTGCGCGGCCACACGCCGGCCGACTACGGCGAGTCCGCGGAGATGTGGGGCGACCCGCTGGTCACGCGGTACATCGGGGGCCGCCCCTCTACCCCGGAGGAGAGCTGGAGCCGGGTGCTGCGCTACGCGGGGATGTGGGCGCTGCTGGGCTACGGCTACTGGGTGGTGCGGGAGCGGGACTCGGGGCGCTTCGTCGGTGAGGTTGGGCTCGCCGACTTCCATCGCGAGGTGACGCCCGCGCTGGACGGCGCCCCGGAGGCCGGATGGGTGCTGGCCCCGTGGGCGCACGGGCGCGGCTTTGCCACCGAGGCCCTTCGCGCCGCGCTCTCCTGGGGCGATGCGCATCTCCCCGCGCCGCGCACCGTCTGCCTGATCGCACCGGAGAACGCGGCCTCGCTGCGCGTGGCGGAGAAGTGTGGCTATCGCGAGCTCGCGCGCGGCACGTACAAGGGCGAAGAAACCATCATCTGCGAGCGCCCGCGCGCCTGACCACGGCTCCGGACGTCGCCCTCCCGCGCGACGCTGCCAAACCTCGCGCCGACCCGGCCATTGGCGCGGAAACAGGCTCTGCGGGCGCGAAGCGCGCGGGCGCAGCCCGCCCGTCCGCGAAGGCGGACTTCGTGCCGTCGTAGCCGCGGTTTCAACCGCCTGGGGATGGTTTGCGGCCCAGAGAGAGCGGTCTCTCAACAGTCTCTCAGGAAGACAGGCTGCCTCGCGGTCTCCCGGGGTTTAGCAACACTCTCTCAGGCTCAGGAAAACGACGCCTTTCGCGACCGCTGGCCGGCTAGATGAGATCCTCCCAGGGCACACCCGCCCACGCGGCCACGGCGGCGGCGATGGCGCCCGCCCACTCCGTGTCGTACAGCAGCTCGTTGCGGCTGTAGGTCGGGTCCGCGGCCGCGGCCGCCGACACCTCCCGCACCAGCGACACCGCCTCACCCGAGCGCAGCCACGCGCGGACCCCGCGCTCGATGTAGTCGCTGGTGGCGTAGCTCTGGATGCGCGCCAGCTCGGAGCGCGTGAGCGTCCTCCCATCGGCCAGGACGAGCGTGTCGCCGCTCGCCTGCAGCACGCGCCAGTGGGGGCCCCACACCGTCACGCCATCCGCCTCCTTCGCCCACACGAAGTCGCAGCCGCCGTCGCACTCGCCGACCGCGATCCCCCGCCCGCGGAGCGGCTCCGTCGCCGCATCCTCCTCGCCCATGGCGACGGTGCGGCTGGCGAGCGCGAGCGCCCGGTCGTCGTCCAGGGAGAACAGGGTGAGCGTCCGTCTGCCTCTGACCGCCGTCAGGTCCCACGCGGCCAGCAGCCGGCCGGGATGGTCGAGAGCGTCATCGAACGTCATGCCCGGTACGATCGCAAGAATCCATGCGGATTGTCATTCCGAGGGAGGCGCCTCCCCACCCTGTCCCATCGCGTGAGAGCTTGGCGCCGACCGAGGAATCTACTCGCCGATGCAGGTGATCCGCTGAAACGCACCACCCTGTCCGCGCGGCGGCGCTTGCGGAGAGAAGTCGGACCCGGCGGCGGGTTCTACATCGAATGACCCGGCATTAGTCGTGGCTCACGAACACCGGCTGCACCCAGGCGATGGCGCCTCCTGAGTCCAGGACCCGCGCACGGACATACGCTTCTCGGCCGGAGAGCGTGAACACCGCCGGGTTCGCGTCGGTGCGCGCGAGCACCCTGCCCCCGCTGCCGACGAACTCCGTGCGGTAGCGGTAGTCGCCGCGCGGGCGGATGTGGATCTGCAGCGTGGTGGGGGTCACGACGACGTCGGCCAGCTCCACGCCCGTGCTGGCGTAGAACCGCCCCGCCTCCATGCTCTGCATGATCTCGATCGCGTCGAGCCGCCGCGCTTGCACGGCCACCCAGCCGCGGCCGGGGTTGGAGCGCTCCGGCGCGAACTCGCCCTGGAAGTGGTGCGCATCGTCCACGGCGATGCCGTAGATGCGCTTGCCGCGGGTGAGCAGGCTGTCCCACATCGCCTCCATCCCGGGGACGTCGCCGCCGCCGTGGTTGTGGACGAGCGGGTGGCCGTTGAAGATCTCCAGCAGCCGGTCGTTGCGCACCTGCGCCAGCACGCGGTGGTCGAATGCCCAGCGGAAGTTGGGATGGTTCACGTGCGGAACGCCGCGCACCTCTCGCACGGCGTCCACGTTTGCCTGGATGGTGCCCACCAGGGTGCTATCCTGCCGCGGCGGGATCACGTGCGGGATGTTGAGCCCGTTCACGTGCACCGGCCGCTCCCGGAACGACGTCGTCAGCTCCTCGCCGGGGATGAGCAGGAAGGTGCTGTCCACCAGGTGCGCCAGCCGCGCGGGGTCGGTGAACACGTTGTGGTCGGAGAGCACCAGGAAGGCGTAGCCGTGTCCCTTGTACCAGCGCGCCACCTCCTCCGGCGGCGAGTCGCCGTCGCTCTCCAGGGTGTGCGTGTGCGTGTTCCCCCTGTACCACCGCCCCCCGCTGGCGGCCGGAACCTCGAACTGGTAGCGGGGCTGCGCGCCGGCGGCGTCCCCCGGCCGCTCGGCGGCCGCACCTGGCACGCCGTCCGGCGGCGGTGGCGGCGCCGCGCACGCCGCGCACAGCAGGATCGCGAGAGAGAGCAGGCGATGCATCGAACCTCGGATTCGCGAGTTCAGTTGCGTCGGCTTCGTGTGAGGCCGGAATCGAGCCCGGCACGTGCTGGAGCTCAATGTACCGCGGCAGGGGGCACGGTCTCCAGATCCGTGCCGGAATCCGCGGTTCGTCAGAGGACTCGCGCAGTCTCGGCGCTCAACCCTCGCGCCGTTCGCGGTATCCCAGGTCCAGCGGCGTACTTGACCGTGATACTGGCTGTTGCATTGGGCCGGCGCGCGGTGTCTCTCCTGACGAGGCCTTACGCGGCCGGATCGCGCCGAACGCGAAATCACCAACGGGCGCTGGAGCGGACATGTCGAGCATGACGCGCGCTAAAGCAGCGCTACGAAGGCTGATCGCATCCCTGCTGGTGCTGATTCCAGCCGCGGCCTGGGCGCAAGCTGCTCCCCCCGCCGCGCCCCCCGCCCCTCAGCCCCAGGGTTCGTGGGAGAGAGTCGCCTGCCCGTTCGATACGACCACGGCGCTGCTTCCGGTGAGGTGCGGCCGGCTGAAGGTGCCCGAGAACTACTGGGAGCCGGCGGGTCGATCCATCGAAGTGGCCGTCATGGTCGTCAGCGCCCCGAACCCGACCGATCCCAACCCTGTCATCTTCCTGAACGGGGGACCTGGAAGCACGAGCGTATGGCACGCGGAGCGGCTGGTCGCCACGCCGGCCATCCGTGAGATCGTCGTCGATCGTGACTGGGTGTTCTTCGACCACAGAGGCGCCGGCCGCTCGGCGCCGGCGATGTACTGCCCGCCGAACGATGACTGGTTCAGGCGCGTGACCGGCTGCCGAGACCAGTTCATGGAGCAGGGGATCAACCTGCTGCAATACAACAGCGTGGAGATCTCCAGGGACATGGAAGCCCTGAGGAAGGCGCTGGGGGTGAGGAAGTGGAACGTCTGGGGAGCGTCGTACGGCGCCCGGCTGGCCTTCACCTTTGCGCGCTACTTTCCCGAGAGCACGCGGACGGTCCTGGTGGACGGCCCGTATCTGCCGGAGGACCAGGAGGTCGTCGAAGACCTCCGCGGCGCCGAAGTCGTGTTCAACAGGATCCTGTCGAGATGCGCGGCGGACGTCGAGTGCGCGGCGAGGTACCCGCAGCTGCGCAGCCGCTTCTATGCCGCGCTTCCGCGTCTCCGGGAGCAGCCGCTGATGGTCGGCGACACGCGGATCGCCGATTACACGGTGGTCAGCTTTCTGCGCGACGCCCTGTACGGCGGCAGCGGCCTGACCTTCGAACAGAGCATCCAGAGCGTCCTGGCCTACATGGACGCCGCGGCCCGGGGCGACGGCGAACGCATGCTCGAGATCCAGCGGCAGGTTGCACGGCCTGCCCGTGCGCCCTTGCCCGTCGAGGCCAGAGGATCCCTGGGACTGAGCCTCTCGCTCGACTGCCGCGAGGAGAAAGCGTTCGAGTCCGTGGAGGAATACGCGCAAGCGGTCGCCCGGTCCGAAGTCATCCGGTCGTACTTCCCCCAGGGAGAGCTGGACGGGAACTTCGCGACGTGCGCGTGGTGGCCGTCGGGGCGGGCAAATCCGGTCGAGAACACGCACGTCTACTACGACGGGCCGATCCTCGCCTTCACCGGCGAGCTCGATCCCACCCTGTCAGGGCTCGCCGGCTTCAAGATCGAGATGCTGTACGCCAACGCGCAGCACGTCGTCTTCAGGAATGCCGGCCACGTCCAGTTCTACATTCGCATCGCCGACTACTCCCCCGAGGAGTACGTCTACCGCCGCTGCGCCCTGGAGCTCGCGCGCCAGTTCCTGGCCGATCCAGGACGGCGCTTGGAGGATACTCGCTGCGCCGAAGCGCGTACCGTGCGCCTGGTCCCGTGATCCTGAATCCTGAAAAAAGAATGGCCTCACACGGAGTCAGCGGAGTGAACGGAGTTCGCCCCTGCCGTTCCGATTCTTCTCTGCGTACGGCAGGAGAATGGATGGTGGCACGAGAAAACTCCGTTGACTCCGCTGACTCCGTGTGAGGCAAAGTCTTTTTGCGGATCCGTATGAGGCGGACAGCGCGCCTCGTGGTCGGGGAGGGGCTGCTCGGGCACCCTCCCCGT
>DASTNU010000758.1:0-5832 GCA_035720605.1 Longimicrobium sp.
CGGATCCGCGATGACCTGGCGGCGCGCGGGGTGCGTCTCGCCGGCGGGGCGGGGTACCTGCGGCGCATCCTGGCCACCACGCGCGGCCAGGCGATCCCCGTGGCGGAGTGCGGCCCCGGCCGGCGCTTCCTGTTCGTGGACGAGCGGGGGCGGGCGGCGCCGTGCAGCTTCACCGCGGGCGAGTCCGGCATCCCGCGGGCGGAGATCGGCTCGGCGGAGGCGCTGCGCGACCTGCCGCGCCGCTTCGCCGAGGCGCGCCGGGTGCGCCGCGCGCGGCCCTGCGGCGACTGCCACGCCACGCACGTCTTCGAGAAGTTCGATCCCGGGGCGGAGAAAGAGAGCGGCCTCACGCAGAGTCAGCAGAGTGAGCAGAGTTTCGTCCCTGCTGATTTCCAGGGTGCTGCGCGCGAGGCCGGCGGTGTGGTGGAAAGAACTCCGCTGACTCTGCTGACTCTGCGTGAGGCCCGGTTCTTTTCGCCGGATCTGAAGATGAGACCTGCGCGGGAGGCGAACGATGGAGCGTGAAGGGCCGGTGCTGGAGTCGCTGACGCGGCGGCTGGCGGAGACGCCGGAGGACTTCCTGGGCGAGCCGCGGATCGGCGCGGCGGGGCGGGTGCACACGGCGGCGGTGGTGGGCGACCTGCTGCGCGCGATGGGCGGCGCCGCGCCGGCGGGGGAGCTGCGGCGCTTTCACGGCGCCGACCCGCGCGCGGACCGCAACCGGCTGTCCATCGCCCTGGTGCTCTGCTGGCTGCTGGCCGACGAATGGTTCGCGCGCGCGTCGCTGCCGCCCGGCATGGTGCTCACGCTGCTGGACGGCGAATCGCGCGAGCTGGCGGCACAGTCCCCCGCCGCGAAGTTCGTGGCCGACCCCGACCGCCGCGAAGAGCTGGCGCGGCTGGCGCTGGCGCGGCTGGGCTACCGCCCCGCGGGCGAGACGCCGGCGCAGGCGCAGGACCGCCTCACCACCCTCAGCTCCGCCGAGCGCGCCCGCGTGATGCGCGCCGCCCGCGCCGCCGAGGAGCGCGCCCGCGAGATCCGCGAGGCGCTGATCCGCAAGGCCGCCGAAGAATCCGCCGACAAGTGGGGGCGCGAATGAGCCCGTCCGACGACCCCGCATCCCTCCACCTCGATCAACCCTCGTCCGGCGGGGACCCGGACGGGAGCACCGACGCGGAGCGCTATCCCACGCTCACCGCGCACGGGCGGCGGATGCTGGACTTCCTGCGTGGACATCCGCACGCCCCCTTCTACCGCAACCAGAGCGGCAACCGCCTGACCGCCGCCGAGGTGCAGCAGGTGCGCGCCTTCGAGCGCGAGGTGGAGGCGGCGGCCGTGGGATGGCGCCCGGGCGAGCCGCCGCCCTGGCTGGGCGACTTCGTGGAGCGCTGCTTCGCCGAGGTCCCGTTCTACCGGCGCTACGGCGCGCCCCCGCGCGACTTCCACGACGTGCCGGCCATCACGCGCGCCGACCTGGGCGACGTGGCCGCCTTCGTCCCCGACGGCGTGCCCACGGAGCGGCTGATCAACTTCCGCACGAGCGGCACCACGGGGCACCCGCTGCTGCTGGCGTCGCTCCCCACCGTTGCCGCCGGGTACCTGGCCTTCTACAAGCGCGCGCTGCGGCGCTTCGGGATCGAGCTGTCGCACGGCCGCGGGCAGGTGGGCGTCGTCCTGGTCGGCTTTCAGCGCACCTGCTTCACCTACGTGTCGGTCACGCCCACGATGGACGAATCGGGGCTGGCCAAGATCAACCTGCACCCCGACGACTGGCGGCATCCGGACGACCGCGCGCGCTACCTGGACGCGCTGGCCGCCGAGGTCTACACCGGCGATCCCCTCTCCTTCGCCGAGCTGGCCGGGCTGCCGCTCGCCACGGCCCCGCGCGCGATGATCTCCACCTCCATGGCGCTGCCGCCGGCTCTGCGGGCGCGGCTGGAGGAGCGCTTCGGCTGTCCGGTGCTCGACCTCTACTCGCTGAACGAGGCCGGGCCCGTGGCGGTCTTCGACCCGGCGGAGGACGGGCACGTCCTGCTGCAGCACCGGATGTACGTGGAGATCCTGGACGACGAGGGGCGGCCCGTTCCTGCCGGCGAGCCCGGCGAGGTGACGCTCACCGGCGGCTTCAACCCGTGCCTGCCGCTGCTGCGCTACCGCACGGGCGACCAGGCGGCGCTGCGCGTCGTACCCGGGCGCGAGCCGGTGCTGGTGGGGCTGGAGGGCCGCCCGCCGGTGCGCTTCCGCACGGATGGCGGCGAGTGGCTGAACAACATCGAGGTGACCCACGCGCTGCGGCGGTTCTCGCTGGCGCAGTGGACCCTGCACCAGGCGGCGGACGGCGCCCTGCGCTTTCGCTTCCGCGGCCCCGCGGCCGAGGCGGGCCCGATCGGCGACGTCCTGCGCGCGCTGTTCGGAGCGGGCCAGGCGATGGAGGTGGATGCGGACGCGTTCGAGGACGGCAAGGTGGTGCAGTACACCTCGGATCTGCCCGAGGCGCACCCGTGACGTGGGGATGGAGGTCATGGCGTTCCACCCCGCCCTTGCCGATCGTCCGCTCATCCGCCATCATTTTCCGACCATTAGCGCGGGATGATCCGCGCGCGGCACGGGAGCGCGGGTGCGCTGCCAGATCCCCCTCACGCGGAGCCGAGCAATGAAGCAGCTGAGACTGGACATCGAGTCGCTGGGCGTGGAGACGTTCACCACGGCGCCGGACCTGGCGAAGCTGGAGGCCGAGTTCATCTTCCGGCCGTCGCGGAACAGCTGCATCGAGCAGTGCACCACCTCGTGCGTCCCCTGACGGCACGGGGTTGAGGACACGGAAAGGGCCCGGCGGGGAGCGCTCCCCGCCGGGCCCTTCCCTTTGCGCCACCGGAGGCTCTCCATCAACGGGATCGAGCCGGTGATGGACCGGCGGGGGAGGGCCCGGGTGCGGTCGATCGCGACTCTTGCGATCATACGCGATCGTCCCGCACCTTCCAGGTACGCTGCAGGCTCTGCTTCCCTGCGCCGAGGCTGCAGGCATCGGTCGATCCATCCGCCTCTCCGGCGTGTGGGCGATCACGCCGTGCCCAGCCCGGCAGCTTCGCCGGCCGGCGCATCCCGCGGGCGCCGGTCCGCTGTCCGGGCGGGATTCCCGTCGCGGGCCCTGCCGCCGCCTCCCATGATCACCTGGATTCGCTACTACCGCGCCCAGCCCGGCCCGGACGACGAGCTCGCACGCGTGCTGCGCGAGGCCGTGGAGCCGGTGCTGGGCACGCTCTCCACCGACGGGAAGGTGGCCGGATGGGGCGTCGCGGCGCCGCTGTCGCAGAACGACGACTGGTGGACGCACCTCGCCTGGGTCGACTTCGCGGACTGGGGCGCGGTGGACGCGTTCGCGGACACGCTGCTGGGTGCGCAGCTCCCGGCGGCGGTGGCCCGCGACGTCTTCCTCCGTCACACGGTGGAGCCGGAGGCCCCCTCGGCGGTCAGGCCGCGGTACGTCGCCATGCACATGCACTGGATCAAGCGCGGGCACGATGACGACGCGCTCGCGCTGTTCCACGAATGGGCCAAACCGGTCTTCGTCGAGCTGGCCGAGGCGGGGAAGGTGGGTGCATGGGCCCAGATGATGGAGGACACGGCGGTCACCGGCGACTGGCGTTGCCTGGTGCGCTATCCCATCACCGGGCTGTCCGTGCTGGACGACGTGATGACCTCGCTGATGCAGTTCGAGATGCCGCGGCTGAAGGGCTTCGAGATCCGCCTGCGCGAGATGTCCGAACGCAACTACCGCGGCCAGATCCTGCGCGTGCTGCACTCGGCGTAGGAGCGTCTGTCCTGCGGCATGGAAACCCGTACGCTGGATGCGCACAATAGCCGCGCCGGACCATCCAGCAAGGTGCTGGGAAACATGGTTCCCCGGATCCTCTAAGATGGTGCCGTAGCGGTGCTTGCCGAGGCGATCCGCCTTCGGTGCCCAGGTCACCCTTTTCATCCATCACCCTTATGTCAGTTCCTGGCCCATGCCCGGATCCGGGCGATCTGAAACGCCCGAGCGAGCCGGAGACCCAGGTCGCCAGCCGGCGCGCGGCTCGTCAGGAGCATGCGGCGGATCCCGGAGCTCCCCACGTTCCGTCTGCCCGGGATCTCGCCTCCGTCGCGGAGAGCGAGGAGGAGAGCACGATCGTGGAAGTGTTTTTCCGCGCGGGCGCGACGACGCTGGCCGTGCTCCTTGCGCAGGACATGCAGAGCTTCCTGCGGGAAGACACTCCGGGGCCTCCGCCGCCGGAGTCGCAGCGTCGCATCGCGGAGGTGCTGTTGCGCCACAACGTGCAGGCGAGCGGCTCGAGCTTCTTGCCGCGCTTCATTCAGAGGCAGGCGGAGGAGCTGGAGAGGGGTGAGGTGCCCGAAGCAATTGCGCGGCTGCCCCGGCTCCAACGTTTCGTCCGCCTCGAGTTCGCGGCACCGGCCGCCGCTGCGGCCGCCGCGGGCGCGTTGACGGAGCTGCCGGAAGTGGAGCGGGCGCGGGTGGTTCCCCAGGTCATGCCGCCCCAGGCGAGGAGGATTCCGGACGATCCTTTCATCGGTACCCCGGACATGGGTATCCGTCTGATCCATGGGACGGACCGGGAACCGCAATGGTACCTCCACCGCACGTCGGTCCTGGATGCATGGGCAGAGGGCGCCCGAGGCGCCGGCGTCGTGATCGTGGACATCGACTGGGGGTACCGCACGACGCACCAGGAGCTTCGGCTTCGGCTGGAGATGGCGCACGCGTTCAACTCGGCCGACGGCACGCCCTGCGTTTCGCAGGGCTCGCGCACCGCGCATGGAACGGCGGTGATGGGGCTTGCCGGCGCGGCCGCCGACGGAGCCGGAATGGCGGGGTATGCACCCGAAGCCGGCCTGTGGCCACTGCAGGGAAACAGCGACCTGGTGAAAAAGCCCCTGCACGATCCCTGGGCGAACGCCATCGAGCACGTTCTGACGGAGGACAGCCGCGGGCGGCGAAAGGTGATCCTGCTGGAGCTCGAGACCGGCAAGGGCGGCAACTGCGAGCAGATCGACGCCGTGAACGTGGCGGTGCGCCACGCGATCGCCAGCCGCGCCGTGGTGTGCGTGCCGGCGGGCAACGGAAATCGGCCGGCGCACCTGGCGGACGACGGGCGCACCCAGATCGACGAGACGGGCTCAATCCTGGTCGGGGCCACCGACTGGGACGAGCGCGTCGACCGGCGCGCGGAGTTCAGCAACTGGGGCCCCTGGATCGTGGTCTCTGCTCCGGGAGACCTGGACCACGACCTCACCTGCGACGAGACCTCGGATTCCCAGTACCGTAATGATTTCGGCGGCACCTCGGGCGCGGCCGCCAAGGTGGCTGGCGTGGCGGCGCTCGTACTCTCGGTGGACTCCACCCTGACGCACGAACAGGTGCGCGAGATTCTGCGCCGCACCGGCACGCCCATTCTCCCCAATGCGCACGACGAAGAGGGGGCGGACAAGCCGGTCGGAACGCTGGTGAACGCGTTCGCGGCGGTGAAGAGAGCACGGCTCCGGGCCGCGCTGCGCGCGCCGGCCTCGCCGTGTTCGTCGGGGCGCCCCGTGATCCCAGATCAGGGAAAGAGCGAACCGAGCGCAGGGTCAGCAGAGTGAGCAGCCTCTGATCCGTCGTACGGGACAAATCCGCTCACTCTGCCGATCCTGCGTGAGGCGTTCTTTTCTGGATTCGTTATGAGGGGTCTTCAGGGGCTCGATGGCTCCCGCGCCCGTTGCCGCGGGCGCGGGACCGAAGATGCGAGCACTTCACGCCTTCATCCGGTGCTCACCCCGGCGCTGCCTGGGAATTCT
>DASTNU010000759.1:0-4608 GCA_035720605.1 Longimicrobium sp.
GGGCGACGGCGGCGCGGCGATGCGGGACGCGGCCGCGCGGGCCATCGCCGCGCGGGGGCCGGGGGCGCCGCTGCCGCCCACCGTCCGCGCCACCCTGGAGTCGCGGCTGGGGCGCGACCTGGGCGGCGTCCGCATCCACGACGACGCCGGCGCCAACCGCTCCGCCGCGCGGCTGCACGCGCGCGCCTTCACCCACGGCGCGGACATCTGGCTGGGCGCCGGCGAGAGCGCGCACGACGTGCGGCTGATGGCGCACGAGGCCACGCACGTCGTGCAGCAGGGCGCCGCCGCCCCGCGCGGCGAGCCCGCCGCCGCGGCGCCCCCGCCCGCCGTCCAGCGGATCCCGGACTGGATTCTGGAGGAGCTGGACGAGTACGCGGACTACATCCCCGGGTGGCGGCTGTTCACGGTCGTCATCGGGTTCAACCCGTTCACCGGCCGGGACGTGGAGCGCACCGCCACCAACCTGCTGGGCGGGCTGCTGGGGCTGGTGCCGTTCGGCACGGCCATCTTCGACAAGCTGAACGAGAACGGGGTCGTCGACGACGCCTTCGAGTGGGTGCGCGGCGAGCTCAGCCGGCTGGACCTCTCGCTGGGCCGCATCGAGCGCACCATCGAGGCCGCGTGGGAGGACGTGAGCCTCACCTCCGGCTGGGACTACAACGTGGGGGTGCTGCGCCGCCACTTCGGCGCGCTGTACGACGACGTGGTGGCCTTCGCCGGCTCGCTGGTCGACCGCGTGATGCAGCTGATCAAGGACGCGGTCATCGGCGTGGCGGAGGGGCTGCTGGCGGAGAACCGCGCCTGGGCGCTCATCAAGAAGGTCCTGGGGCACGATCCCCTGCGCGACCAGCCGGTGCAGGCCACGCCGGTGGAGATCCTGGAGGACTTCCTCCTCCTCATCGGCCAGGAGGAGCACCTGCGGCAGATGCGGGAGCGCGGCACGCTGCAGGAGACCGCCGACTGGATCGCCACGCAGGTCGCCGCCTTCCTGGGGCTGCTGGGCCAGCTGCGCGGCCTGATCACGCAGGCGTGGGACGCCATCCAGCCGCGGAACCTCCCCGACCTGACGACCAACCTGCGGGCGCTGGCCACGGACGCCGGCGCGTTCCTGCAGCGGGTGTGGGACTTCGCCACCACGGTGGCGGCCAAGGTGCTGGAGCTGATCAAGAACGCGCTGCTGGGGTGGCTGGCCACCTTCGCCAACGAGGTCCCCGGCTTCCACCTCCTCACCGTCATCCTGGGCCGCAACCCGTTCACCGGCGAGGACGTGCCGCGCACGGCGGAGAACCTGATCCGCGGCTTCATCACCCTCCTTCCCGGCGGCGACGCGATCTACGCGCGGCTGCGGGAGTCGGGGACCATCGCCGGGGCGGCGGCGCGCATCCGGGGGGCGGTGGAGGAGCTGGGGATCAGCTGGGAGTTCGTCACCGGCCTGTTCACCGGCATCTGGAACAGCCTGTCGATCGACGACCTGGTCCACCCGCTGGACGCCTTCCAGCGCATCGTGGACCAGTTCGGCGAGCCGGTGTCGCGCCTGTTCCGCTTCGTGGGCGTGGTGCTGCGGGAGATCATCGCCATGGTGCTGGAGGCGATGAACTTCCCCAGCGACCTGATCGGGAGCATCATCGCCAACGTCCGGAGCGCGATCGAGGACATCAAGCGCGACCCGGTGGGCTTCCTGCTGAACATGCTGGCGGCGGTCAAGCAGGGGTTCCTGGGCTTCTTCGAGCGCATCGGCACCTACCTGATCCGCGGGCTGAGCGACTGGATGTTCCGCGGCCTGCGCCAGGCGGGGATCCAGCCGCCGGCCGACCTGTCGCTGCAGTCGGTGCTCGGCTTCGTGCTCCAGGTGCTGGGGATCAGCATGGAGCGCATCTGGGAGAAGCTGGCGCGGCGGATCGGGCAGCCGACGGTGGACCGCGTGCGTCGCGTGATCGACCGGCTGACGGGGATCTGGTCCTTCGTGCGCGACGTGCAGGAGCGCGGGGTGGCGGCGATCTGGGAGCACATCCAGTCGCAGATCTCCGGCCTGTGGGACATGGTGCTGGAGCGGGCCCGGTCCTGGGTCATGGAGCGCGTGGTGAACCGCGCCATCCAGTGGGTGCTGAGCCTGCTGGACATCACCGGGATCATGCCGGTGATCAACGGCTTCCGCGCCTTCTTCAGCGCGGTGCAGTCGGCCATCGAGTACCTGCGCGACATCCTGACCATCGTCAACGACTACGTCGCCACGCTGGCGGCGGTGGCGCGCGGGCAGATCGGCCCCGGCGCGGAGCGGGTGGAGCGCGGGCTGGGGAACGCGGTGCCGGTGGCCATCGGCTTCCTGGCCAACCAGTTCGGGCTGGGGAACATCGGCGAGCGCATCCAGGAGATCGTCGCCGAGATCCGCGGCTACGTGGACCGCGCGCTGGACTGGATCGTCGACCGCGCGGTGACGCTGGGGCAGTCGATCCTCCGCTCCCTCGGCCTCGGCGGACGGGACGACGCGGCGGGCGGCGACGTCAAGCGACAGGCCGCGCGGGCCGTCCAGCAGCAGATCGGCAGCGAGGGAAAGACGGTCGCGGAGCTGCAGCCGATCGTCGCGCGCGTGCGCGAGCAGTTCCGGCCGCAGGGGCTGCGCTCGCTGGAGCTGAGGCCCAAGGAGAACGGCGAGTACGGGCTCTTCGCGGCGGCGAGCCCGGAGACGGACGTTCTCGACCTCGCGCAGGACCGCGGGGCAGCCGCAACCAGCCTCACGGCGCGGATCACGATCTCCGACCCGACCTCCGGACTGGGGTTCAACTTCCCCGAGCGGGTGGAGCGGCGCCCCGTCGGCGTCACGGACCCGGCGGAGTACGCGCGGCAGACCGGGTTGATCCGCGCCCGCCCGGACGCACAGCGCTACGCCGGCAGCGTGTATCGCGAGAGTCGCCAGCGTGATCTTCCCTGGGGAGGCGTGTCGAATGTTACGTCGCTGCTTGCCGTCCAGCCGGCTCCGGGCGCCGGCGAGATCACGGTGCGAACCTTCAGCGGCGGCGAAGATGCGGGCGCTGCGCGTCGCCCCCGCAGGCCGGGCGGCGGATTTCGCGACCGCCCCACGAACAACTCGACCCACGCCGAGATGCGCCTCAAGGAGTTCCTCGCGGAGCGGCCCGAGTGGACGGCGCGCATCACCAGGATCGAGGTGTCGGTCAGCCGAAGCCCCTGCCGCATGTGCGCGGCCCAGAACGAGACCCTGCGGCAGGTGAGCGCCTTGCTGACGCGCACGACCATCGAGACCAGGATCCTCTCGTGGGAGAGCCTGTACGGCGACGCACAGATCGGCACGCGGCCGGAAGACGTGACTCATCTCCGGCAGGACTGGACGATCGGTTCTCCGAGCCCGGCGCCCTCCGCTGCTCCCGGCGGAGCCGCGGCAGGTGGAAAGCTGAAGCCGAGCACGCCCTGAACCATCCAACGCGAACTTCGATGAAACCGAACTCGACCCTCTCCGCGCTCTTCGGCCTGGCCGTGCTGGCGGCCCTGGGATACGCGCTCTGGTACCTGGGCCGCTGGGGCCTGGGGGTGATCGGCGGCGTGAGCCCCGCCGTGCAGGCCGGCGCGGCGGCCGCGCTCACGCTGCTGGTGTGCGCGTCCATCGTCGCCAACGGGCTGCACGCCATCGCCCGGCGCGAGGACGCGCGGCAGCAGCGCGCCGCCCGCGCCGCCGCGTACGACGGCTTCTTCCGCCGTCACGGCGGCGGCGCGGAGAGCGGCTTCGCCATCCGCGGCGGCATGCTTCCGCTGGACGGCTCGGCGGCGCACCAGCAGATGCTGCTGCACGCGAGCCCCGCGGTGCTGGGTGCGTACCTGCGCCTCCTCCGCGCGGAAGAAGCGGGCGGCGGGCAGGAAGAGCTGGTGGAGCTCGTCCGGGCCATGCGCCGCGACCTGGGGCAGCGGAGCCCGGACGTGGGGGTCGCCGAGCTGGCGGAGTTGCTGGACCCGCCGGCCCGGGCGCCGGTCCGCGCCGGCAACGGCGGGGTCCTGGCCGGATGACGAGGAGCGCGCCGATCCGGTGAGCGAGACGCTGAAGTCCGTCCGTCCGGCGAAGAAGCCGGAGAGCGCGCCCGCCGCGCGGCACGCCCCGCCCGCCCCCGTGGCGGCCGCGGCGGGCCCGGCCGCGCCCGCGTGGGCGGCGGCCACCGTCTCCGCGCCCTTCGCCCTGTCGCTCCCCGTGCAGCGCAAGCCCGTCATCGGCCGCGCCGACGACGCGTACGAGCGCGAGGCCGACGCCGTGGCTGAACGCGTCGCCGCGCACGGTTCGGTGGCCGCGCCGCTCCCCATCTCCCGCGTCACCACCGCCGCGCTCGCGCCCCCGGTGCAGCGCAAGTCCGTCGGCGACCGCACCGCGCACGACGATCCCGTGCGGCCCGACGCCGGCGGCCCCGGCGTGGTGCAGCGCCAGCCGTCCGACGACGCCGGGCGCGACGAGGATCAGCCCACCGGCGCGGTCCAGACCAAGCCCGCGGTCTCCGCCGTCGTCCAGCGCGCGGAGGACGAGGAGAAGCCGGAGGTCGACGCCAACGCCGCGGTCCAGACCAAGCCCGCGGACTCCGCCATCGTCCAGCGCGCCGAGGACGAAGCGGA
>DASTNU010000760.1:0-6100 GCA_035720605.1 Longimicrobium sp.
CGGAGGCCGTGGCGCAGCCGGAGGCCGTGGTCACCGTCACCTTCGACCGGCCGGTCGCGGGCGGGCTGGACGAGATGGTGGACGCGGAGTCGCTCTTCCGCATCGAGCCCGCCGTGGAGGGCAGGACCGAGTGGCGCGACCCGGTGACGCTGCGCTTTACCCCCGCCGCCCCGCTGCGCCCGGGCACCACCTACACCGTCACCGTCGCCAGCGACTTCGCGGCCATGGACGGCGCGCGCCTGCCTCGCCCGCACCGCTTCTCCTTTCGGGTGGAGCGGGCGCGCGTCCTGACCGGGTGGCCCGTGGGGCCGGACCGCATCCCGCGCTTCCTGGAGCCGGAGCCGCGCTTCTTCCTGCTGCTGAGCAGCGCCGCCGATCCGGCCGGGCTGGCGGGGAGGGCCCGCCTGGAGCTGGACCCCTCGTGCGAGGGGCCGGCCACGGTCGCGCTGCGCGGCGTCGCCGTACGCCCCATCGGCGAGCAGGACCCGGAGTGGGTGGGGTACTTCGGCGCGACGGGGAACGACAGCGCCCGCGACCTGCGCCGCGTGGTGGAGCTCGCGCCCGCGCGCCCGCTGCCGCCCGGGTGCGCGGGGCAGCTGGTGGTGCCCCAGGGGATGGACGAGTCGACGGACGAGCCGCACGCGTGGCGGTTCTCCACCTACGGGCCGCTGCGCGTCGTGGAAGGCGGGTGCCCGAAGCAGGCGGAGTGCCACTACGGACCCGCGGTCCTGCAGTTCTCCACCCCCGTGCGCGGCGCGGAGGTGATGCGCCACGTCCACCTGGACCGCGACCGGCCCTTCACCGTGCGCGACACCGCCGCGGAGCAGGACCGCTGGACGCTGGAGGGGCGGCTGCACCCCCGCCGCGCCTACACCATCACCGTCGATCCCGGGCTGACGGACGCCTTCGGCCAGCGGCTGGGGACGGCGGCGCGCATCGCGTTCACCACCCCCGGCGTGCCGCCCTCCGTCATGTATCCCCACGGCAAGCTGGTGGTGGAGCGCGAGGGCTTTCGCACCCTGGCCGTGCAGCACGTCAACGTCGACACGCTGGAGGTGGACGTCGCGGCCGTGCCGGACTCGCTGGAGGGGCGGCTGCTCAGCCGCGGCTGGGGCGGCTGGGAGCAGGTGTGGACGGCGCTGGCGCCCTCCGCCGAGCGCCGCCGCATCCCCGTGCGCGGCGAGCGGGACCGCAGCGCCGTCACGGGCGTGGCGCTCGCCGCGCCCGACGCGCGCCGGCGCCCGCGCGGCACGCTGCTGCTGGTGCAGGTGGGCGGCCGGGGGGTGGACAGCGCCGCCGGCCGCCATCCCCTGGCGCTGGTGCAGGTGACCGACCTGGCGGTGCACGCGCGGGTGGGGGTGGACCAGGCCGCCGTCTGGGTGACGGGCGTCGGCGACGGCCGCCCCCGCGGCGGCGTGGACGTGACGCTGCACGACGGCGACGGCCGGGTGCGCGCCACCGGCCGCACCGACCGGCGGGGCGTCGTCCTCCTCACCGGCTTCCGGCCGTCCCCGCCGCCCCCGGCGGCCGCGTGCGCGGAGGGGGCCGAGTGCGTCTGGACGCCGCCCGTCGAGGGGTACGTGGCCGCGCAGCGCGGGGAGGACCGCGCGGTGGTGGGGATCAGCGAGTACGATCCCGACCTCTCCCCCTACCGCTTCGGCCTGGACGGCGCCTGGGGCGAGGAGCGCGCGCCCGCCGCCGGCGCCGTGTTCACCGAGCGCGGCATCTACCGCCCCGGCGAGCCCGTCCACGCCAAGGCCATCGTCCGCCGCGGGCCGCTGGGCGCGCTGGCGCCCCCCGCCCCCGGCGACTCCCTCCGCTGGATCTTCACCGGCCGCGAGGGGGAGCCGCTGGGCGAGCGGACGGCGGCGCTCAGCCGCTTCGGCACGGCGGACCACACCTTCCGGCTCCCCGCCGGGGCGGCGCTGGGCGACTACGGGGTGGAGATCCGCATGCGCCGCGACGGCCAGTGGCGGCAGATCGGCTACGCCGGCTACCAGGTGGCCGAGTACCGCCCGCCGGAGTTCCTGGTGGAGGTGGCCGCGCACGAGGAGCCCCGCTTTGCCGGCGATCGCCTGCGCACGACCGTGGGGGCGCGCTACCTGTTCGGCGCGCCCATGGCCCGCGCGCCCGTACGCTGGACGGCGCGGCAGGCGGCCGTCTCGCCGTGGGAGCTCCAGATCCCCGGCACGGACGGGTGGTACCTGGGCGACTCCGGCGAGTGGTGGGAGGACGCGTGGGAGGCGCCGGTCGTCCTGGCGGGCGGGACGGACACGCTCGACGCGCGGGGGTACCGCGAGCTGGAGGTCGCCCTCCCCGCGCTGGCCGACGGCCGCCCCGCCCGCGTGACGGTGCAGGCCGAGGTGATGGACGCCAACCGGCAGACGGTGGCGGGCTCGGCCTCCGTCCTCGTCCACCCGGCGGACTTCTACCTCGGCGCGCGGCCGGAGGGGAGCGGCTACTTCTGGACCGCGGGGACGCCCGTGCGGGTGGGGGTGATCGCCGTGCGCCCGGACGGCCGCTCCGTCGCCGGGGTGGCGGTGCAGGGCGCCGTCGTCCGCCGCGAGTGGCACGTCGTCCGGCGGCAGCGCGGCGGCGCGTACGACGAGGTGGGCGAGTGGGTGTCCGACACCGTCGCCACCTGCCGCCTGACCACCGCCGCGCACCCCGCGGCGTGCGCCTTCACCCCCGGCGCGGGCGGCGCCTACACCGTCTCCTTCACCGCCACGGACGGGCGGGGGCGAACGGCCAGCACCGCCTTCACCCGCTGGACCGTGGGCGGCGACTGGGTGCCGTGGAACGACGAGGGGAAGTTCAAGATGGACGTGATCCCCGACCGCGAGCGCTACTCGCCCGGCGACACGGCCACCGTCCTGGTCGCCTCGCCGTTCACCGACGCGGAGGCGTGGGTCACCGTGGAGCGCGAGCGGGTGCTGGAGCAGCGCCGCATCCGCATCACCTCGGGCACGCACACGCTGAAGATCCCCATCACCGAGGCGTTCGCGCCCAACGCCTTCGTCTCCGTGGTCGTCGTCCGCGGGCGCAGCGCCCCGCCGGGGACGGTGGACGACCCCGGGCGGCCGACGCTGCGGGTCGGCTACACCCAACTGCGGGTGACGCCCGAGGTCAAGCGGCTGGCGGTGGAGGTCGCGCCCCTGCAGCCCGAGTACCGGCCGGGCGACAGCGCGCGGATCCGCGTCCGCGTGCGCGATGGCGCCGGCCGCGGGCAGGTGAGCGAGGTGACGCTCTGGGCGGTGGACGAGGGAGTGCTCTCGCTCACCGGCTACCGCACCCCCGACCCGCTGGAGCTGCTCTACCAGCCGCGCGGCGTGGGGATGCGGCTGGCCAGCAACCTGGTGGCCGTGGCGCCGCAGGTGCCCGAGGGGCAGAAGGGGACGCGCGACCCCGGCGGCGACGGCGGGCAGGACCTGACGGGGATCCTCCGCTCGCGCTTCCGCCCCACCGCGTTCTTCATCGGCTCCGTGGTGACGGACCGCAACGGCGAGGCGGTGGTCGCGGGCGGGCTGCCCGACAACGTCACCACCTTCCGGGTGATGGCGGTGGCGGTGACCGCGGGCGACCGCTACGGCGCCGGCGAGTCGCCGCTCCTCTCCACCCGGCCGCTGATCGCCCGTCCCGCGCTGCCGCGCTTCCTGCGCGAGGGCGACGACGTCATGGCGGGGGTGGTGGTGAACCACCGCTTCGCGCGGGGGGTGGAGGCGCGGGTGACGGCGGAGGCGCGCGGGGTCACCCTCACCGGCGGCGCGGAGCGGACCGTGTCGCTCCTCACCGGCCGCGGCGCGGAGGCGCGCTTCCGCTTCGGCGCCCCGGTGGGCGACAGCGCGGTCTTCCGCTTCGGGGTGACGGGGAACGGCGAGACGGACGCGGTGGAGGTGCGCGTCCCCGTCTTCCCGGCCAACCGCCCGGTGGTGCAGACCTCCGCCGGGGTGCTGCGCGACACGGCCACGGTGGAGTTCATCCTCCCCGCGGAGGTCGATCCGGCGCGCTCGTCGCTGCAGCTGGGCTTCGGCACCTCGCCGCTGGCGCTGGTGCAGGCGTACAACCGGCGGCTGGAGCTGTATCCCTACGCCTGCACCGAGCAGATCTCCAGCCAGGCGCTCCCGCTGATCGCGCTGTACCGCGCGCGGCGGGAGGGGGGAGAAGGGGCCGGGGCCGAGGATGGACGGGCGAGGATCGAGCTCGTCGTCCGCACCCTGGCGGCGCGGCAGCGGCCGGACGGCGGGATCGGGCTGTGGAGCGCGCTGGACTGGACGTCGCCGTTCCTGACCGCGTACGCGGGGCGGGTGATGCTGGAGGCGCGCGCGGCCGGCGTGGAGGTGAGCGACACCGTGCTGAACCGCATGGCCGGGTACCTGGCCGGCGCGCTGGGCGAGCCGGAGGTGATGCAGGCCGTCCTGGGCCCCGGCCGGCTCCGGGTGGACGCGGTGCTGGCGGAGCGGGTGGCCGCGGCGGACTTCCTGAGCCGCCTGGGCCAGCCGGACGTCCCCGCGGAGAACCAGCTGCTGGGCCAGGCCGCGCGGCTGTCGTGGGAGGACCGCCTGGCGCTGGCGGAGATGCTGGCGCGGCGCGGGGCGATGGAGCCGGCGCGGCGGCTGCTGGCCGCGGCATGGGAGGGGGTGCAGCTGCGGGGCGCGCGGGCCGTGCTGCCGGAGTCGGCGTACCGGCGCGACTTCTACTTCGCCTCGCACGTGCGCCCCGCCGCGCGGCTGCTGACGGCGACGCTGGCCGTGCAGCCGGGGCACCCGGGGATCGGCGCGCTGGTGGAGACGCTCGTCCAGCAGGGGCGGGCGGAGGCGCGGCTGCCGTGGACCACCCAGGACTACGGCGCCGCCGTCCTGGCGCTGCTGCGGTTCGAGGAGAACCGGCGCGGCGCCCCGGAGCGCGCCATCCGCCTGCTGCAGGGCGGGCGGACGGTGCTGGAGACGCGCGCCCGCCGCGGCGAGCGGCGCGACTCGGTCCCCGGCCTGGCCGGGCTGCTGGTGACGCTGCCGGACGGGCGGCGGGCGCTGCGGCTCGCGCTGGAGGCGCCGGGGGAGGGCGTCCCGGTCTACTACGACCTGTCCGTGCGCGAGATCGTCTCGCGCCCCGCCTTCACCCCGCTGGACCGCGGCATCGCCGTGGAGCGCTGGTACGAGACGCTGGATACCCGCCGGCCGGTCACCAGCGTCGTCGAGGGCCAGGTCGTCCGCGTCCGGCTGCGCATCACGGTGCCGGAGGAGCGGCAGATGGTGATCCTGGACGATCCGCTCCCGGCGGGGCTGGAAGCGGTGGACCTGAGCCTGCGCACCATCAGCCCGTTCCCCGCCGGGGAGTTCGACGAGGGGATGGAGGAAGACGTGCTGGAGGAGCTGGAGGAGAGCGTGGCGCCGGCGTGGTCGTTCGGGAGCTGGGACTCGGGGCTGTGGTCGGCGTTCGACCACCGGGAGATCCGGGACGACCGCGTGGTCTACTTCGCCCGCGTGCTGTGGAGAGGGGCGTACGGCGCCACCTACCTGGCGCGCGCGACGACCGCCGGCCGCTTCACCATGGCGCCCGCGCACGCGGAGGAGATGTACAACCCCGGCGTGCACGGCCGCAGCGGCGGCGGCGCGTTCACCATCACCCCCGCGGCGCCGTGAGCCGCCGCGCGCGCTGGACCGCCGCCGCCGCGGCCCTCGCCATCGTGCTGGCGACGCTGGGCTGGATCGCGCTCCCCCTGCCGGCGGAGCTCGCCTCGCCGGCGCCGGTGCCGGCCGTGGCGCTGGAGGACCGCGGCGGCATGCCGCTGCGCGCCACCCGCTCGCCCGACGGGAGCCGTGGGGGGTGGACGGCGGTGGGGGAGATGGACCCGCGGCTGGTGCAGGCGTTCCTGGCGGCCGAGGACCACCGCTTCTTCGCGCACGCGGGGGTGGACGCGCGGGCCGTGGGGCGCGCGCTGCGGGACAACCTGCGCGGCCGGCGCCGCGCGGGCGCCAGCACGCTCACCATGCAGGCCGTGCGGCTGCTGCGCCCCCTGCCGCGCAGCTGGAGCGGCAAAGCGCGGCAGGCGCTGTGGGCGCTGCGGCTGGACGCGCACCTGGAAAAGCGCGCCTTCCTGGAG
>DASTNU010000761.1:0-5175 GCA_035720605.1 Longimicrobium sp.
CCTGGCGCGAAGCCACCTCGAACGCCCCTCGCAGGATCTGCTCGCGCCGCTCGACCTCCGAAGCCCGCTTTCCCGGCATGCCGTTCATCCCCCGATCGTGGAGCGGATCCCGCGAACGCATGCCGCCCCCGGAGCGGCGGCATGCATCCCGCAGATGCTTATT
The DNA here is from genome assembly GCA_035720605.1 of Longimicrobium sp. Classification (GTDB taxonomy): domain Bacteria; phylum Gemmatimonadota; class Gemmatimonadetes; order Longimicrobiales; family Longimicrobiaceae; genus Longimicrobium. The sequence continues at coordinate 164 of DASTNU010000761.1, forward strand.
GACCATTCGTTCAATACATGATAGCTTCCATTGACCGTTTGGTCAACAAGGACACCAGAGACCGGCGGCCATCCGCGTTCCAGGGGCCATTCATGAGCACCGCGATACCCATCCCAGAGCTCACGCCCCCGCGGCCTCCGCCGGGGGTGGAGCCGCTGGCGGTGGTCGGCATCGGCGCCTCGGCCGGCGGGCTGAAGGCGCTGCAGCGCTTCGTCGAGGCGGTTCCGGCGGAGAGCGGGATGGCGTACGTGGTGATCATGCACCTGGACCCGGAGCGGGAAAGCCGGATCGCCGAGATCCTGCAGGACCGCACGCGCCTGCCGGTGTGCCAGGTCACGCGCGCCACCCGGGTGCGGGCGAACCACGTCTACGTCATCCCGCCCGGCCACGACCTGGCGATGGCGGACACCACCATCCGCGTGGTGGCGCGCGGCGGCCACCCCCAGCACTCCCCGGTGGACCTGTTCTTTCGCACGCTGGCCGAGGCCTGCGGGGCGAACGCCGTGGGGGTGGTGCTCTCCGGCACCGGGGCGGACGGCAGCTCGGGGCTGCGGTACGTCAAGGAGCACGGGGGGATCACCGTGGCGCAGCTCCCCGCCGAGGCCGACTACGAGGCGATGCCCGCGGCCGCGATCGCCACCGGGCAGGTGGACCTGGTGCTGGCGGCGGCCGGCATTCCCGGCGAGCTGCTGCGCCTGCGGCAGCTGCCCTCGCCGCTGCAGGCCGACGCGCCCCCGGCGGACACCGAGGCCCAGCTGGCGCGCGTCTTTTCCACGCTGCGCGGCAGGTCGGGCCACGACTTCAGCCTCTACCGGCGCACGACGGTGCTGCGCCGGCTGGAGCGGCGCCTGCGCTTCAACGGCGTGGGCACGCTGGAGGAGTACCTGCCCCTGCTGCAGGCCGGGGAGGCGGAGGCGCGGGCGCTGGTCCGCGACCTGCTGATCTCGGTGAGCGGCTTCTTTCGCGACCCCGGCGCCTTCGAGGCGCTGGGCGCGGCGGTCCCCGCGCTCTTCGAGGGAAAGGGCCCGGCCGACACGGTGCGGGTGTGGGTGGCGGGGTGCGCCACGGGAGAGGAGGCCTACTCCATCGCCATCCTGCTGGGCGAGCACGCGGCCACGCTGAGCGACCCGCCCCAGGTGCAGATGTTCGCCACCGACATCGACGAGAAGGGATACGCGTGGGGACGCGACGCGCTCTACCCCGCCTCCGCGGTCGCCGACGTCCCGGCGGAGCGGCTGCGCCGCTTCTTCGTCCAGGAGGCGGGGGGCTACCGGGTCACCAAGTCGCTGCGCGAGGCGGTGCTCTTCGCCGTCCACAACGTGCTGCACGACCCGCCCTTCGCGCGCCTGGACCTCATCAGCTGCCGCAACCTGCTCATCTACCTGCAGCCGGAGGCGCAGGAGCGGGTGGTGGGCACCTTTCACTACGCGCTGCGGCCCGGGGGGCTGCTCTTCCTGGGCGCGTCGGAATCCCCCGGCGACGGCGGGCTGTTCACCGCGGCCGCGGGGACGCAGCGCCTCTACCGGCGCGCCGACACCCCCCGCCGCGTGCCGCCGCGGCTCTCGGCGGCGGACCCGCCGCCCCGTCGCGCGGCCCGGCCCGCCGCCGCCGGCGGGGACGATTCCCCGGCACGGGGCTTTTCGTACGGCGCCCTGCACCTGCGCATGGTGGAGGACTACGCCCCGCCCAGCCTGGTGGTGGACGAGCGGCTGGAGATCGTCCACCTGTCCGGCGGGGCCGGCCGCTGGCTGCACCTGGGCGAGGGCCAGCCCAGCCACAACCTGATCGACCTGACGCGGGGCGCGCTGCGGACGGAGCTGCGCGCGGCGCTCTACCAGGCCTTCGAGAAGGGGCTCCCCACCACCCGGCCGGTGCGCCCGGACGGCGACGGCGGCGGGGTGGGGCTGCGGGTGACGCCGGCGGCGGAGGAGGAGCGGGCGGGGAAGTTCGCCCTGGTGGTCTTCGAGCCGCTGGCGGAGCCGGCGGGCGGACCGCCCGGGGCGCCGGACGATCCCGGCCACGCGCGGACCACCGCCCTGCTGGAAGAGGAGCTGCGCCGCACCCGCGAGCAGGTGGAGTCCACCAGCACGGCCCGCGACCGGACGGTGGAGGAGCTGCAGGCCGCCAACGAGGAGCTGCGCTCCATCAACGAGGAGCAGCGGGCCGCGGCCGAGGAGCTGGAGACCAGCCGCGAGGAGATCCAGTCCATCAACGAAGAGCTCACCACCATCAACCAGGAGCACCAGAACACCATCGAGGAGCTCAAGCGCACCAACGCCGACCTGCGCAACCTGATCGAATCCACGGAGATCGGCACCATCTTCCTGGACCGCGAGCTGCGGGTCCGGCGCTATACCCCCGCGGTGGCGGCGCTCTTCAACTTCGTCGACGGCGACGCGGGGCGCCCGCTGGGGCACATCACCCACCGGCTGGTCTACCCGGCGCTGGCGGACGACGTGCAGGGCGTGCTGGCGTCGCAGCAGCGCATGGAGCGCGAGGTGTGCGGCCAGTCCGGGGCATGGTACGCCGCCCGCATCAGCCCCTACCGCGCGCTGGACGACGCCATCGACGGGGCCGTGCTCACCTTCTTCGACATCACCGCGCAGAAGCGGGTGGAAGAAGAGCTGCGCGAGGCCAAGATCGTGGCCGAGTCCGCCAACCTGGCCAAGGGCACCTTCCTGGCCACCCTCTCGCACGAGTTCCGCACCCCGCTCAACGGCATGCTGGGGTACGCCGACCTCCTGCTCCTGGACGGCGCGCTCGACGCGGCGCAGGACCACCGGGTGCGGCGCATCCGGGCCGGCGGCTGGCACCTGGCGGGGATGATCGACGAGATCCTGGCCTTCGCCAGGCTGGGCGCGGGCCACGAGCCGGTGCGCCCCGTCCGGGTGGACGCCCGGGAGATCGCCCGCGAGGCGCACGCGCTGGTGGCGTCCGTGGCCGAGGCGAAGACGCTGCCCTTGGTCCTGGACCTTCCCGGCGAGGCCGTGGAGCTGGAGACCGACCCCGCCCGGGCCCGCCAGGTGCTGGTGAACCTGTGCGGCAACGCCGTCAAGTACACCGAGCGCGGCGAGGTGCGGCTCTCCCTGCGGGCGGAGGAGGGGGGCGTGGTGTTCGAGGTCCGCGACACCGGCATCGGCATCGCCCCCGAGCACCATGCGCGGATCTTCGACCGCTTCTGGCAGGTGGACAGCGCCTCCACCCGCAGCGTCGGGGGGATGGGGATCGGCCTGGCGGCGGCCCGCGAGTACGCCCGGACGCTGGGCGGGGAGGTGGAGGTGGAAAGCGAGGTGGGGCGCGGGAGCACCTTCCGCGTCAGGCTGCCCCGCATCAACGACGACGGGAGCCCCGCATGATCCACCTGCCCAAGACCGCCACCACCCGCCGCAAGGCGCGCGCCCAGGACCTGGAGACGTACGCGCAGGACATCGTGGCGACGGTGCGCGAGCCGCTGCTGATGCTGGACACCACCCTGCGGGTGCGCAGCGCCAACCGCGCCTTCTACCAGACCTTCCGGGTGTCGCCCGACGAGACCGAGAACCGGCTGATCTACGAGCTGGGCAACGGGCAGTGGGACATCCCCGCCCTGCGCACCCTGCTGGAGGACGTGATCCCCACCAGCTCCGAGTTCAACGACTTCGAGCTGGAGCACACCTTTCCCCGCATCGGCCGCCGGGTGATGCTGCTGAACGGGCGCAAGCTGCGCGCGGGGAGCCACGCGGAGCTGCTGGTGCTGGCGATGGAGGACGTCACCGAGCGCCGCCGCTCCGAGGCGGAGGTCACCGCCATCGAGACGTACGCGCAGAACATCGTCGACACGGTGCGCGAGCCGCTGCTCATCCTGGACGCCACCCTGCGCGTGCGCTCCGCCAACCGCGCCTTCTACGAGACCTTCAACGTGGACTGCGCCGAGACCGAGAACCACCTGATCTACGAGCTGGGCAACGGCCAGTGGGACATCCCCGCCCTGCGCACCCTGCTGGAGGACATCGTCCCCCAGAGCTCCGCCTTCAACGACTTCGAGCTGGAGCACGACTTTCCCGACATCGGGCAGCGGGTGATGCTGCTCAACGCCCGCAAGCTGCAGGCGGGAAGCCACGGCGAGCTGCTGGTGCTGGCCATGGAGGACGTCACCGAGCGCCGCCGCGCCGAGGCGGAGCTCGAAGCGATCGAGACGTACGCACAGGACATCGTCGACACCGTGCGCAAGCCGCTGCTCATCCTGGACCCGGCGCTGCGCGTGCGCAGCGCCAACCGCGCCTTCTACGAGACCTTCCACGTCTCGCCCGACGAGACCGAGCACCGGCTGATCTACGAGCTGGGCAACGGGCAGTGGGACATCCCCGCCCTGCGCACCCTGCTGGACGACATCATCCCCGCCAGCTCGGTCTTCAACGACTTCGAGCTGGAGCACGACTTTCCCGCCATCGGGCTGCGGGTGATGCTGCTCAACGCCCGCAAGCTGCAGGCGGGGCACCACGGCGAGCTGCTGGTGCTGGGGCTGGAGGACGTGACCGAGCGGCGGCGCGCCGAGGACGAGGTGGCGAAGGCCCGCGAGGCGGCCGAGACCGCCAACCGCACCAAGAGCCTGTTCCTGGCCAACATGAGCCACGAGCTGCGCACGCCGCTCAACGCCATCCTGGGCTACTCCGAGATGCTGCGCGAAGAGGCCGCCGAGCTGGAGATGGCGTCGTTCGGCGACGACCTGGAAAAGATCGGCTCCGCCGGCCGGCACCTGCTGGCGCTCATCGACGACATCCTGGACCTGTCCAAGATCGAGGCCGGGAAGATGGAGATGTTCCTGGAAAGCTTCGACGTGGCCGAGCTGATCGCCGAGGTCGCCTCCACCATCGCGCCCATGGTGAAGACCAACGCCAACACGCTGCACATCGAGCTGGCGCCGGAGCTGGGGCAGATGCACGCCGACCAGATGAAGGTGCGCCAGGGGCTGTTCAACCTGCTGTCCAACGCCGTCAAGTTCACCCGGGACGGCACCATCACGGTGAACGCCG
>DASTNU010000762.1:0-5060 GCA_035720605.1 Longimicrobium sp.
CCTCCACCCCCTCCATGGCCGCGGCGTTGCGGGCGGCGGCCTCCTCCACCTGGTCGGCGGCCAGGCGCACGCCGTCCACCGCGGCCAGGATCTGCTCCAGCGCGCTGTCGGCGCCGCGCGACACCTCCTCCACGTCCTGCACCTTCTCCGTCCCGCGGCTCATGGTCTGCACCACGTCGCCGATGCGGGTGCGGATGCCGGAGACGTTCTGCGCCACCTCGTTGGCCGCCCGCGCGGACCCCTCCGCCAGCTTGCGCACCTCTTCGGCCACCACCGCGAAGCCCCGCCCGTGCTCGCCGGCGCGGGCCGCCTCGATGGCCGCGTTCAGCGCCAGCAGGTTGGTCTGCCGGGCGATGGCGGTGATGGTCTCGACGAAGCGGTCGATCTGGATGGACGCCTGCTCCAGCTCCGTGACCCGCGCCGCGCTGTCCGTCACCACGCCGCGGATCTCCAGCAGCCGCTGCAGCGCGCTCCCCACCTCCGCGCGGCTCTGCGCGGCCACCAGGTGGATCTGCTGCGAGAGCGAGCTCACCTGCTGCGAGGCGTGCACGATCTCGGTGGACCGCTGCCCCATCTCCTCCAGCGCCTCGCGGGTGGCCTGCAGCCCGTGCGACTGGCTTTCGGCGCCGCTGGCGATCCCCACCATGGCCGTGGCCACCTCGCCGCTGGAGGCGGCGACCTCTTCGGAGATGCTGGACAGGTCCGAGGCGAAGTTGCTGATGCGCTCCGCCGTCCCCACCGTCTCGCCCACGATGGTGCGCAGCTGCCCGGCCATCTGGTCGAAGGTGACGGAGAGCGCGGCGAACTCCCGCGTCATGTGCTCGCCGCCGCCGTTCATCCGCTGGCGCAGGTCGCCCGCGCCCAGCTGCTGCGCGCTGGTGGCCAGCGCGTCCAGCGGGCGCTGGATCCACCAGCGCATGGCGATGTAGATGAGCCCGGCGGTGGCCAGCGCCGCGCCCAGCGCCACCAGCAGCAGGATCCACTCCCACTGGCGCGTCTCGCGGCGCATCTCCGCCGCCGCGGCGGAGACCTTTTCCGCCTGCGTGGCGCCGATCTCCCGGATCGCCTCTTCCAGCTGCTGCGTCTGCGGTCGCACCGCGGCCACCCGGCGCAGCGCCCCGTCGCGGTCGCCCACGTCCAGCTGGGCGTGGGCCAGCGCGTACTCCACCTCGATGCGCTGGTGCAGCCGCTCCATCTCGGCGATCTTGCCCTGCTCCGCCGTGCTCAGGTCCTTCAGGTCCTTGTACTGGCGCCGCTGCTCGTGCGCGCGGCGGCCGTACTCGGCGTACTGCTGCTGGAACTGCGGGTCCGGCGTCACCAGGTAGCGCTCGCCGGCCGCGATCTGGTTAAGGATCAGCGACTCCAGCATGGTGCCGATCTCGCTGCTGCGGCGCAGGTCCGTCAGCCGCTGCTCGGTGTCGCCCGAGATGCGGTCCAGGCTCCACACCGCCACGCCGGCGCCCAGCAGCACCAGCAGCACGATGACCGCCGCGCCCACCCGCAGGCGGTTGCGCAGCGTGTCGAACAGGCCGCCCGCCCCGGGCAGGCTCCAGCGCGCGCTCATCGGGCCGCCTCCGGCAGCACGATGGCGCCGCCCCGGATCACTCCCATCGTGAACCGCTTGTTCACCGGATCTCCGTTCCTGGTCGAAGTCCACACTCCCCCGCCACCCCCTCGAACGCCGACGCGGGCGCTGGATCTACCAGCGTATGGCGATGTAGATGAGCGCCGCGGCGGCCAGCGCCGCCAGCAGCAGGATCCACTCCCACCGGCGCCTCTCGCGGCGCACCTCCTCCTCCGCCGCGGACACCGTCTCCGCCCGGAGGGCGCCGATCTCCCGGAGCGTCGCTCTCAGCTCCTGCGTCTGCGGACGCGCCGCGGCCACGCGGCGCAGCGCCCCGTCGCGGTCGCCCACGTCCAGCTGGGCGAGGGCCAGCGAATACTCCATCTCCAGGCGCTGGTGGGCCTGCTCCACCGCGATGATCTTCTGCTGCTCCGCCGTGCCCAGGTCGGCCAGCTCCTTGTACCGGCGCCGCTGCTCGTGCGCGCGGCGGCCGTACTCGGCGTACTGCCGCTGGAGCCGCGGGTCCGGCGTCACCAGGTAGCGCTCGCCGGCCGCGATCTGGTTCAGGATCAGCGACTCCAGCAGGGTGCCGATCTCGCCGCCGCGGCGCAGCTCCGACAGCCGCTTCTCCGTCTCGCGCGAGATGCGGTCCAGGCCCCACGCCACCCCGGCGCCCAGCAGCACCAGCGGCACGATGAGCGCCGCGCCCACCCGCAGGCGGTTGCGCGGCGTGCCGAGGAGCCCCGCCCCGCCGGGCAGGCTCCCGCGCACGTTCACCGGGCCGCGTCTGGCAGCACGATGGCGCCCCCCCGGATCACTCCCATCGTGAACCGCTTGTTCACCGGGTCTCCGTTCTGGTCGAATTCCACTCTCCCCGCCACCCCTTCGAACGGCGGCGCGCCGCCGCGCTGGCGCCCCACCCCTTCCAGCCACTCGCGGACGGAGGCGGGGTCGCGGCGCCCGGCCTGCAGCGCGCGCGCCAGCAGCCGCACCGCGTCGTACGCCAGCGCCGCCTGCGAGTCGGGGTCTTCGCGGTAGCGCGCCCGGTACCGCTGCACGAAGGCGCGCGACGAGTCCGACATCTCCGGGTGAAAGAGCACCCCCACCGCCGTGCCGTCGTAGCGCGCGCCCATCCCGGCCAGCCCCTCGATGCCGTCGCCGCCCAGGAAGCGCGCCGCCAGCCCCACCTGCTGCGCCTGGGTGATGGCGCGCGCCGCCGGGTCCTGCAGCCCCGCCACGAACACCAGGTCCACCCCGCGCGCCTGCATCCGGCGCAGGTAGGGGGTGAAGTCGCCGGTGTCGTCCAGGAAGGGGTCCATGGCCGCCACCGTGCCCCCCGCCGCGCGCAGCGCCGCGGCGAAGTTGCGGGCCAGCCCCTGCCCGTAGTCGTCGTTGGCGTAGAGCACGGCGATGCGCCGCCCCATCCGGTGCGCCGTCCGCGCCAGCTGGACGGCGTTGGCGCTGTCGCTGCTGGCCACGCGGAAGATCCACCCGCCCAGCTGGCTGATCTCCGGGCTGGTGGCGCTGGTGGCCACGGCGGGGAGGTGGCCGTCGTACTGCTGCGCGGCGGCGATGGTGGCGCCGGAGTACACGTGCCCCACCACGGCGATCACCCGCGGGTCGCGCACCAGCGAGTCGGCCACGATGATGGCGGTGGACGCGTCGCCCCGGTCGTTGACGATGCGCAGCTCCAGCCTGCGCCCGCCGAACCCGCCGCCCGCGTTCAGCTCCTCCACCGCCAGCTCGGCGCCCATGCGCGAGCGCACCCCGTAGACGTCCGGCCTTCCCTCGCCGTCGGTGAGGGGGATGGCCAGCCCCAGCACCAGCGCGTCGCCGCCGCTGCCGCCCAGCGAGGCGCAGGCGGCGGCGCCCGCCGCGGCCAGCACGGCCAGGGCAGCGGCGAAGGACGCGGGCCGCGCGCGGCGCGGCTGCCGTCCGTGGGGGGCGGCGAACGTCATGAGTGGGTCCGGGGGACGCGCTGCGACCGGGGGTGCGGACGTGGGGAGAAGCCCAAGCTACGCGCGCCTTCCCGGGTTGTCAACGACGCACCGGGACCCTCCGTTGCCCGTCCGCCGCACCCCCGCTACGTTGGCGCCATGCGGGTATTTCCCTCCCACAGACGTTTCCCGCCGGCGCGCGCGTGAGCACCGGCGCGCACCAGGAAGAGGCGGACGCCCGGACCGACCCGCGCCTGCTGCGCCGGCTGGTGGGCTTTCTGCGCCCCTACCGGCCGCAGGTGGCGCTCTCGCTGGTCCTCCTCTTCGCCGGGTCGGCGCTGGAGCTGGCGGGGCCGTACCTCACCAAGGTGGCGCTGGACCGCGCCATCCCCCAGCGCGACGCGGGGCTGCTGGCCACGCTGGTGGGGGTGTACGTCGCCTCGCTGGTGCTGGCCTTCGCGGCGGAGTACGTGGACACCCTGGTCACCACCTGGCTGGGGCAGCGGGTGATGTTCGACCTGCGCATGCAGCTGTTCGCCCACCTGCAGCGCCTGTCGCTCCGCTTCTTCGACCGCACCCCCGTGGGGCGGCTGATGACGCGGGTGACCAGCGACGTGGAGCAGCTGAACGAGGCGTTCTCGTCGGGGCTGGTCACCATCTTCGGCGACGTGTTCACCATCGTCTTCATCCTGGGGATGATGGTGCAGCTGAACCTGCGGCTGGCGCTGGTCACCTTCACCGTCCTTCCGCTGGTCGCCGTCGCCACCTTCGTCTTCCGCGCGCTCATCCGCCGCGCGTACCGCGACATCCGCGTGCGGCTGGCCCGGATCAACGCGGTCACGCAGGAGCAGGTCTCCGGCATTCGCGTCGTCCAGCTCTTCGGGCGCGAGGAGCGCGTCCTGCGGCACATCAAGGAGGTGAACGCGCACCACCTGGAGGCGCACCTGCGCTCCATCACCTGGTACGCGCTCTTCTTCCCCGTCGTCGAGGTGCTGACCTCCATCGCCCTGGCCCTCATCCTGTGGCACGGCGGGGGCGAGACGATCCGGGGGACGATGACGGTGGGCGTGGTGGCGGCCTTCCTCCAGTACACGCGCCGCTTCTTCCGGCCCATCCAGGACCTGTCGGAGAAGTTCAACATCCTGCAGGGAGCGATGGCGGCGTCGGAGCGGGTCTTCGAGCTGCTGGACACCGAGCCGGAGATCCGCGACGACCCCGATCCGCTGCACCTCCCCCTGCCGGGGCGCGGGGAGATCGAGTTCCGCGACGTCTGGTTCCGCTACGCGGAGGACGGGGACTGGGTGCTGCGCGGGGTGAGCTTCACGGCGCGGCCGGGGGAGCGGGTGGCGATCGTGGGGGCCACGGGGGCGGGAAAGAGCACCATCATCTCCCTGCTGATGCGCTTCTACGATGCCACCCGCGGCGACATCCTCTTCGACGGGGTGCCGGTGCGCCGCGTGCCCGTGGCGGAGCTGCGCGGGCGGATCAGCCTGGTGCTGCAGGACGTCTTTCTCTTCAGCGAGGACGTGGCCGGCAACATCCGCCTGGGCGCGCCGATC
>DASTNU010000763.1:0-6755 GCA_035720605.1 Longimicrobium sp.
GGGAATTGCGCGGAGAAAATTTTTTAAATCTTGTTCTGACCCTTGGCAGCACGATACTCCCCGCAACGTGAGAGTACACGTAGAGCTTTCGTGAATTGGGTCTCCATATCTGATGAAGCCGGGTCCGAGCTCTTCTGCGACAGCTTCGAAATCACCTTGGTCGGCAAACTCGACTTCTACCCAACGCGAAGGCGGCCAGCAGCCATTTTGATGGAAATAATCATATACGAGGTGCAGAAGGTTGCTGCGGAGATCGGTCATCGTCTTTCTCATTTCGGTAGCGGCGGTTCTGTCATAGGATATATGAACCTTATTCTATTTCATCGAAAGAACCAAGGATGAAGATCCTGGTCGTTGACGACGAGCGGGCGATCCGGTTCTCGCTGGCGGAACTGCTGGAGAGCGACGGGCACGAGGTGCGCGAGGCGGAGCACGCTCCCGCGGCCCTCGCCGCGCTGGACGAGGCGCCGGCGGACCTGGTGCTCAGCGACCTGACGATGCCGGCGATGGACGGGCTCGCCCTTCTTGAAGAGGTGCGCGCCCGCCACCCGGACGCGCTCTTCGTCCTGGTCACCGCGCACGGCGACGAGCGCACGGCGGTGCGCGCCCTGCGCGAGGGCGCCTACGACTACGTCCCCAAGCCCTTCGACAACGAGGAGATCCGCGCCCTGGTGCGCCGCGCCCGCGAGGTGCTGTCGCTGCGGGCGGAGAACGCGCGGCTGCGGCAGGAGCTGGCGGGCGACTTTCGTGGCCTGATCGGCGACAGCGCGCCGCTGCGCGAGGTGGTGCGGGTGATTCGCCGCGCCGCGCCCACCGACGCCACCGTGCTCGTCACCGGCGAGAGCGGGACGGGGAAGGAGCTGGTCGCGCGGGCGCTGCACGCGGAAAGCCGGCGGAAGTCGGGGCCGTTCGTCGCCCTCAACTGCTCCGCGCTGCCGGGCGAGCTGGTGGAGCGCGAGCTCTTCGGTCACGTGCGCGGCGCGTTCACGGGGGCGGACCGCGACGCGGAGGGATTGTTCGAGGCCGCGGACGGCGGCACGCTCTTCCTGGACGAGGTGGGCGACCTGGCTCCCCCGGCGCAGGCCAAGCTGCTGCGCGCGCTGGAGGAGCGGCAGGTCACGCGGCTGGGATCGACGAAGCCCGTGCCGGTGGACGTTCGGGTGGTGGCGGCCACCAACCGGCCGCTGGCGGAGATGATCGCGTCCGGCGCCTTTCGCGAGGACCTGCTGTACCGGCTGCAGGTGATCCCGCTGCACCTGCCCCCGCTGCGCGACCGGCGCGAGGACGTGATGCCGGTGGCCCTGCACTTCCTGGCGCACTTCGGAGAGCGGTACGGGCGGGAGGTGCGCGGCTTTGGCGAGGGCGCGCGCCGGCTGCTGCTGTCGTACGACTGGCCGGGGAACGCGCGCGAGCTGCGCAACGCGGTGGAGCGGGCGGTGGTGATGGCGGAGGGCGAGCAGATCGAGGCGCGGGACCTGCCGGCGCAGCTGGCGGAGAGCCGGGCAGGGGTGGGCGCGGTGGATGCCGCGCTGGCCGGGCTGCCCTTTGCCGAGGCGCGCGACCGGGCGATGGACGCGTGGGAGCGGGGATTCCTGGCGGCGGCGCTGGAGCGGCACGGCGGCAACGTTTCCGCCACCGCCCGCGCGCTGGACCTGCACCGCCAGAGCCTGCAGAAGCGCCTGCGCGCCCTCGGCCTCGCGCGCGAGGCGCCCGGCGATGCGCCGGGCGCCCCGGAAGCGTAGCTCGCGATCGAAGGGAGCGACGCCGAGTTACGGGACCATCGGCGGCGGGACGAAGCCGGTGGTGTCCGTGGGCGGCTCCGTGGGGTCTACGGTGGGCCCGTCGTCCACGCCCGGATTGTTCGAGAGCGTGGGACTGCCGCCGGAGCATGCCGCGGTTGCGACGGCGATCGCGGCGGCGGCGAAGATGCGTCTGGCGCTCATCGGGTACTCCGTTTCAGGCGACTCCCGCTCCCCGCGACCACCCGCGGGCGTGGGCGTTGCGTGTTTGCATCTTGCGTGCCTGAAACGACTTACGTGAGATGTGGGAGACGGTTGGCGGCGGAAGCCATCACGCGGAGGACGCGGAGGAAAAGCGAGGAGGACGCGGGGGAAGCATCGTGGCCTCCGCGTCCTCTTCCTTCCTCCGCGTCCTCCGCGTGAAACCGCGGTTACGAATCCCGCCCCACGCCCAGGTCCCGCCGCAGCAGCGCCTCGGGGTCCGGGTCGCGGCCCATGAAGCGGCGGAAGAGCTGCGCCGGGTCTTCCGCGTCTCCCTGGCTCAGCACGTGGTCCACGAACGCCTGCCCCACGCCGCGGCTGAACAGCCCCTCTCGCTGAAAGCGGGTGAAGGCGTCCGCCTCCAGCACGGCGGACCAGAGGTAGCTGTAGTACCCCGCCGCGTATCCCCCGCTGAAGATGTGCGAGAAGCTGGTGATGAAGTGGTCGCGCGCGAAGTGGGGATGGGGATGGAAGCCCTCCATCACCTTGCGCGACCGCTCGACCGGGTCGCCGTCCGCGGCGGGGTCGAAGCCCACGTGCAGCTCCAGGTCCACCGTGCCGAAGCTGAGCTGCCGCATCTGGTGGTAGGCGCCCATGAAGGTGCGGGCCGCCAGCATCTTGCGGTACAGTGGGTCCGGGATGGCCTCGCCCGTCTGCCAGTGCCGGGCGAACAGGTCCAGCGCGGGGCGCTCCCAGGTCCAGTTCTCCATGATCTGCGAGGGGAGCTCCACCCAGTCGCTGGGGACGCGCGTGCCCCCCAGCGCCGGCACCTCCACCCGCGACAGCACGTGGTGCAGCAGGTGCCCGAACTCGTGAAAGACGGTCTGCACCTCGCGGTGCGTCAGCAGGGCGGGGCGCCCCCCCTCGGGCGGCGACAGGTTGCCCACGATGAGCCCCAGGTGCGGCTTCCACCCGCCGTCCCGCGGGCCGCCCACCACCAGGCCGTTCATCCACGCACCCCCGCGCTTGCTCTCGCGCGGAAACCAGTCCGTGTAGAAGCTGCCCAGAGCGGCGCCGCCCTCGTCCAGCACGTCGAAGAAGCGCACCTCGGGGTGCCAGACCGCGCCGATCTCCCGCGGCACCACGCGAATGCCGAAGAGGCGCTCCGACAGCCCGAACAGCCCCTCCAGCACCCGGTCCAGCGGGAAGTACGGCCGCAGCGCCTCCGCGTCCAGGTCGTAGCGCGAAAGCCGCAGCCGCTCCGTGCAGAAGGCCACGTCCCACGGCTGCAGCGCGTCCAGCCCCAGCTCGGCGCGCCCGAAGGCCTCCAGCTCCTGCATCTCGCGCCGCCAGTGGGGACGGGTGCGCTCCGCCAGGTCCGCCTCGAACGCCGCCGCCCGGGCGCCGCTCCCCGCCATGCTTTCTTCCAGCGCCAGGTCCGCGTAGTCCCTGAAGCCCAGGATCTGCGCCAGCTCGCGCCGCAGCTCCAGGATGCGGCGCACCAGCGGCCGGTTGTCGTGCTCGCCGCTGGAGGCGCGGTTCACGTACGCATGGTACATCCGCTCGCGAAGGGCGCGGCGGGCGGAGTACTGCAGGAACGGCTGATAGGAGGGGATCTGCAGCGTGAACCGCCAGCCGTCGATCCCCTTCGCCTGGGCGGCGGCGCGCGCCTGCGCCCGGGCGGATTCCGGGAGCCCCTCCAGCTCCGCCTCGTCCGTCAGCACCAGGTCCCACGCGTTGGTGCTGTCCAGCACGTGGTTGGCGAACTCCGTGGTCAGGCGCGACATCTCCACCCGCAGCGCCTCCACCCGCGCCTTCCGTTCCGGCGGCAGGTCCGCCCCGGCGCGCGCGAAGCTGCGCACCACCTTGTCCAGGTGCCGCCTGCGCACCCCCTCCACGGCACGGCCGGCATCGCTCTCCGCGAAGGAGCGGACGGCGCTCCACAGCTCCGCGTTCAGCGGGATGCGGGCGTAGAAGGCAGAGACCTCCGGGAGCACCGTCTCGTACGCCTCGCGCAGCTCCGGCGAGTTCATCACCCCGGTGAGGTGCGCCACCGGGCGCACCACCTCGCCCAGCCGCTCGCCGATCTCCTCCAGCGCCTGGATGGTGTTGCGGTACGTCCGTGCGCCCTGCACGCCGATGAGCGCGTCCAGCTCTCCCTGCGCGCGCCGCAGCGCCTCGCGCACCGCCGGCACCACGTGGCGGGGGGCGATGCGGTCGAAGGGGATGGGCTGCTCGCGCGAGAGCAGGGGATTGGTGTCCGCGGCCGCCGGAGGGGCCATGGTATCGGTCATCGATGGATGGGGTTCGTCGTCTTTTGATCGGGGTCCCGCAGAGCCGCGCCGGCCCCGCTCTCCGTGGGCGCGGTGGATCAGGGCCCCGCATGCCCCGCGCCACGGCCCCAGAGCGCCCCGTACGCACCCTTCCGTCCACCGCAAAGCGTTGGCGGCGCGGCGGATGCACGGTGGCGCCCGGGCGGCGGCAAGTGTCCCGAACGGGCCGGCGTCGTCGCGGAACGGGTCAGCGCGCCGCGTCCCGGAACGCCAGCAGGCGGTCCGGCCAGTCGGGGCGCGCGAAGACCACCCGGAACCAGGGGGTAAAGGCGTCCGGGTGCTCCCGCACCTCGCGCGCGACCTGGTCCACCGGAGCCCAGCGCCATCCGTCCACCTCGTCCGCGCTGGGCTGGGGGTCGCCGTCGTGGCGCGCGACAAAGACGTGGTCGTACTCGTGCTCCACCAGCCCCGGCCCCACCTGCGCGCGGTAGGTGAACGCGAAGAGCGGCGTGAGCGCGCAGTCGATCCCCATCTCCTCGCGCAGGCGCCGGCGCGCCGCCGAGTCCACCCGTTCGCCGGGGCGGGGGTGCGAGCAGCAGGTGTTGGTCCACAGACCGGCGGAGTGGTACTTCTCCGCCGCGCGGCGCTGCAGCAGCAGCTCGCCGCGGGAGTTGAGCACGAAGACGGAGAACGCGCGGTGCAGCCGCCCTTCCCGGTGCGCCCGCTGCTTCTCCAGCGTGCCCACCTGGGCGTCGTTCTCGTCCACCAGCACCACGCGCTCTTCCATCCTCTCCATCGCTCCCGCTGCTCCCGCCCGGTCCAGCCGGGCCGGCGCACGTTGTAACGGTACGCCCCGCGCCGCGCAATCCTCGCCCGCCCGGCCGACCCAACGTAAGTGTTTCACAGATCGTCGGATAGATGTGCGAATGCGTACGCTGTCGCCCGGTTGACGTCAGCTGGATCTTCGGTTAATCTTTGCGGGGAAATACACTACAGCGCAAGTTGGCCCCTTCCCGGCACGCCCTCCCGACGAACCCGCTATCCTTCTCCCCGCCAGCGCATTCCTGCGCCGGCTGAAGGTGCGCCGGTTCGCTTCGCGGGTGATGCCGGGTCGTTGTTCCCGCCGCAGGTCTCCTCCCCAACGATCGGAGTCTCGATGTCGAGCGATCTCTTTGAGTCGCCGCTGTACACGCATTTCGTGTCCCACTACGCGCAGCCCACCGGGCCGGACCTGCTGGGTCGCACGGACGCCTTCTTCGCCTGGCAGGACGCCCGCCGGCAGGCGGGGCTGTGGCCGTACTCGCGCAGCCTGGACGCGGCGCCGCGCCCCGCGTGCGGCGTGCACAGCGAGACGGGGACGGGCGCCACGGGGCTGAACTTCCTTTCGCAGGACTACCTGTCGCTCTCCACGCACCCGCAGGTGGAGGAGGCGGCGCGCCGGGCGCTGCGCGACCACGGGCTGCACAGCGCCGGCAGCGCCATGCTGGGCGGCAACACGGCGGCGTCGCTGGTGCTGGAGGCCGCCCTGGCCGAGGCGGTACAGATGCCGCACGTGGCGCTCTTCTCCACCGGGTGGGGCGCCGGCTTCGGCGCCATCACCGCGCTGGTGAAGCCGGACGACTACGTGCTGCTGGACACGCTGTCGCACGCCTGCCTGCAGACGGGCGCCGCGGCGGCCACGCGCAACGTGGTGCGCTTTCGCCACCTGGACAACGACGCCGTGCGCCGCCACCTGCGCAAGATCCGCTCGCGCGACGCGCAGAACGCCATCCTGGTGGTGACGGAAGGGCTGTTCTCGATGGATTCCGACATCCCCGCCATCGAGGAGCTGCAGGGCATCTGCCGCGAGTGGGGCGCCACCCTGCTGGTGGACGCGGCGCACGACTTCGGCGCGCTGGGGCCGCGGGGCACCGGCAGCGTGGGCGCGCAGCGGATGCTGGGAAAGGTGGACCTGCTGATGGGCGCGTTCTCCAAGACGTTCGGGTCCAACGGCGGCTTCCTGGCCACGCACTCCCCGGCCGTCCGCCAGTTCGTGCGCGTGTTCGGCGGGCCGCACATCTTCTCCAACGCCATGTCGCCGCTGCAGGCGGCGGTGGTGACGGAGTCGCTGCGCATCGTCCGCTCGCCCGAGGGCGACCGGCTGCGGCGCGACCTGTTCGACAACATCGGGGCGCTGCGCGGCGAGCTGGACCGGCGCGGCGTCGACGCGCTGGGAGACCCGTCGCCCGTGGTCCCGGTGGTGGTGGGGACGGCGCCGGTGGCGCGGGTGGCGGCGCGGATGATCTTCGAGCGCGGCGTGTTCGTGAACCTGGTGGAGTACCCGGCGGTGCCCATCCGCGGCTCGCGGTTCCGCATGCAGGTGATGGCCGGGCACTCGCCGGAGCAGGCCCGCGCCGCCGCCGCGGTCGTCGCCGAGTCGATCCACGAGGCCCGCGCGATCGTGGAAGGCCCGCGCCATCTCCCGGTGCCGTTCGCCGCGGTCGAGGAGCCGGTCGCCGTCGCGGCGTAGGCCCCTCCCCCCGGCCCCCTCCCCGCACGAACT
>DASTNU010000764.1:0-2005 GCA_035720605.1 Longimicrobium sp.
GAGTGAAGTAGCGCGCTGCTACCCGCCCGTCCGTCCCCCGGCCCGTCCATCATTGCCTACCCGTATACAACCCGAATAGCTTGTCCCATGCCCGTCGACGTCACCTCCGAAATCGGCAAGCTCGAGACCGTCCTGGTGCACACGCCGGGGCCGGAGCTCGAGGCCGTCACGCCGGGCAACCGCGAGGACTTTCTCTACGACGATATCATCGACGTGGAGATCGCCCAGCGGGAGCACCGGCAGTTTGTCTCCGTGCTGCGCCGGTTCGCGAAGGTGCACCAGGTGCGGGACCTCCTCGTGGAGATCCTCTCCCAGGACGTGCCCCGCGAGTTCCTCATCAGCAAGACGATGGACGTCGTGCCGTCCGACGATCTGGCCCAGCAGCTCTCCACCATGCCCGCCGCGCAGATCGTGGAGATGCTGGTGCAGGGGACCCGGGAGGAGAGCGGGCCCATCACCCAGGCGCTCAACGAGGAAGGGTTCGCCTTCCCGCCGCTGCCCAATCTCTTCTTCCCCCGCGACATCGGGATGGTGATCGGGCGTCACGTCGTGGTCGGGGCCATGCGCTACGACGTGCGCTGGACCGAGGAGCTGCTCATCAAGGCGCTCTTCCGGTTCCACCCCGAGCTGGCGAACGCGGGCTTCCTCTACGACGGATCCGAGGAGAAGCGCAGCAACTACACGCTGGAGGGCGGGGACGTCCACTACCTGCGGCCCGACCTCCTCGTGGTCGGCTTCAGCGAGCGCACCTCGCCCGCGGCGCTCGACGCGCTCTGCGAGAGCGTGTTCGACCGCGGGATCGCCACCGACGTCGTCGTCGTGGTGCTGCCCAAGGCGCCGACCGCCATCCACCTCGACATGATCTTCACCCAGGTGGACCACGAGCTGTGCGTGGTGTATCCGCCGTTCTTCGTGGGACCCGAGCGGCTGCCGGTGCTTCACCGCCGGAAGGGCAGGGACGGGGTCCGCGAGATGCCGGATTTCTTCGCCGCGCTCCGGGAGGTCGGCCTCCCGCTCCAGCCCATCCTCGCCGGCGGCGGCATCCGCACCCGGCAGGAGCGGGAGCAGTGGAGCAGCGCCTGCAACTTCCTCGCGGTGCGGCCCGGCACGATCGTGAGCTACCGGCGCAACGAGGCGACGCTCTGCGAGCTGCAGGCCGCGGGCTTCCGGATCGTCCCCGCCGTCAACTTCCTCGCCTTCGACGACTGGACCGACGCGAAGCACCGGACCGCGATCACGATCGAGGGCACCGAGCTGGCGCGCGGCGGCGGCGGCCCGCGCTGCATGTCGCTGCCGCTGCGGAGGGCGCCGCTGTGATCGGTCTCTCCGCCCATCCGCAGAGCACCCTGCTCGAGCGGGTGCTGCAGGTCCTCCGGATCGCCCCCGCCACGCCCGCCGCGCTCTGCCACGAGATCGTCGGACTCCCCGGCGCCCCCGTCGCGGTCTGCGACCGGGTGGCGATCGCCCTCCTCGGCGCCGACCCCCGGGTGCGGCAGCTTCCCGATGGCCGCTGGGGCCTCGTGCCCGAGGCGCAGGGCTCGCCGATGCTGGAGGACTGCGCCTTCGCGGTGGTGGACGTCGAGACGACCGGCATGCGCGCCACTGGGAGCGATCGCATCACCGAGATCGCGGTGGTCGTCGTGCACGGCGGCCGGCGGGAGGTGGTATTCGACTCGCTCGTGAATCCGGGCCGGCCGATCCCGCCCGCGATCTGCGCGATCACCAGCATCACCAACGCCATGGTGCAGGACGCGCCCCCGTTCTCCGAGGTGGCGGAGCGGCTGATGGCGGCGCTGGCGGGGCGGATCTTCGTGGCCCACAACGCGCGCTTCGACTGGAACTTCGTGTGCGCGGAGCTGCGCCGCGCCCGCGACCTGGCGCTCGACGGGCCGCGGCTGTGCACGGTGCGCCTGGCGCGGCGGCTGGTGAAGGGCATCCCGTCGTGCGGGCTCGACTGCCTCCAGCAGTGGTTCGGGCTGGAGAACCTCGCCCGCCACCGCGCCGC
>DASTNU010000765.1:0-2623 GCA_035720605.1 Longimicrobium sp.
CGGGAGCGAGGCGGGCGGCCGGCTGTACCGGACCGGCGACCGTGCGCGGTGGAATGCGGCGGGGGACCTGGAGTTCCTGGGCCGGAGCGACTTCCAGGTGAAGGTGCGGGGCTACCGGATCGAGCTGGGGGAGATCGAAGCGCGGCTCCGTGAGCACCCCGGGGTGCGCGAAGCGGTGGTGCTGGCGCGCGAGGACGTGCTTGGAGACAAGCGCCTGGTCGCCTACTACCTGGGTGCGGAGAATCTCGAAGCTGAGACCCTGCGGGCGCATCTGACGGGGCGGTTGCCGGAGTACATGGTACCGGCGGCGTACGTGCGCTTAGGTGCGCTGCCGCTGACGCCAAATGGCAAGCTGGACCGCAAGGCGCTACCCGCACCCGAGGGCGACGCCTACTCGTCGCGTGCATACGAGGCGCCGGTGGGCGAGGTCGAAATCGCGCTGGCGGAGATCTGGGGAGAGCTGCTGGGTGTGGAGCGGGTGGGCCGCTGGGACCACTTCTTCGAGCAGGGCGGCCACTCGCTGCTGGCGGTGCAGGTCGTCTCGCGGGTGCGGCAGGCGCTGGGTGTGGAGGTGGCGCTGCGGGAACTGTTCACCTGGCCGGTGCTGGCGGATTTCGCGCGGGGCCTGGCGCAGGCGGCGCGTGCGAAGCTGCCCGCGATCGAGCCGGCGGACCGGAGCGGGCGCCTGGCGCCGTCGTTCGCGCAGCAGCGGCTGTGGTTCCTGGAGCAGCTCGGGAGCGCGGGCGCGGCCTACCACATCCCGCTGTCCTTGCGGCTGACGGGTGCATTGGATCGCGCGGCACTGGTGCGTGCGCTGGACCGGATCGTGGCACGTCACGAGGCGCTGCGCACGGCCTTTCCCAGCACCGACGGGAAGCCGGTGCAGCGGATCACGCCCGTGGAGGAAGCCGCGTTCCGCTTGGTGGAGCACGATCTCCGGGGCGAGCCTAACGCGGATGAGGCGCTGCACAACCTCCTGGTCGAGGAGGGGAGCGTGCCCTTCGACCTGGAGCAGGGCCCGCTGATCCGCGGCCGGCTGCTCCGCCTGGCGGCGGACGAGCACGTGCTGCTGATCACCATGCACCACATCGTCTCCGACGGGTGGAGCATGGGGGTGCTCACCCGCGAGCTGAGCGCACTCTACGCAGCCTTCCGTCGTGGGGAGTCCGATCCACTGCCCGCGCTGCCCGTGCAGTACGCGGACTACGCGGCGTGGCAGCGCCGCTGGGTGGCTGGCGAGGTGCTGGAGGAGCAGGCGGCGTACTGGACGGAGACGCTCAGCGGCGCGCCGGAGCTGCTGGAGCTGCCCGCCGACCATGCGCGCCCTGCGCGGCAGGACCATGCCGGCGCCTCGATCGGCCTGGAGCTGGACGAGGAACTGACCGCGGGGCTGAAGGCGCTGGGCCGGCGGCAGGGGACGACGCTGTTCATGACGCTGCTGGCGGGGTGGGCCACGGTGCTGAGCCGGCTGTCGGGGCAGAGCGATGTCGTGATCGGCACGCCCACGGCCAACCGGGGGCGGCAGGAGATCGAGGGGCTGATCGGCTTCTTCGTCAACACGCTGCCTTTGCGTGTGGATCTCTCCGGTTCACCCAGCATCGAGGAATTGCTGGGGCGGGTGAAGGAGCGGGCGCTGGGGGCACAGCATCACCAGGACATCCCCTTCGAGCAGGTGGTGGAGCTGCTGCAGCCGGTGCGCAGCCTGTCGCACAGCCCCGTCTTCCAGGTGATGTTCGCCTGGCAGAACGCGACCGGTGGCGGCCTGGAGCTGCCGGGGCTCGCGGTGGGCGAGGTGGACGCGCCGGAGCACGAGACGGCGAAGTTCGACCTGTCGCTGTGGCTGTACGAGGCGGACGGGCGGATCGCCGGGGGCCTTACGTACGCGACGTCGCTGTTCGAGCGCGAGACGGCAGAGCGGTACGCGGGCTACCTGCGGACGGTGCTGGCGCAGATGGTGGCCGACGAGC
Source organism: Longimicrobium sp. (assembly GCA_035720605.1). Taxonomy (GTDB): domain Bacteria; phylum Gemmatimonadota; class Gemmatimonadetes; order Longimicrobiales; family Longimicrobiaceae; genus Longimicrobium. Next base: position 1,968 of record DASTNU010000765.1, read on the forward strand.
GCAGGCGGGTGGAGGACCTGCCGCTGCTGCCGGAAGCCGAGCGCCGGCAGGTGCTGGAAGAGTGGAATGCCACGGAGGCGGCGTATCCGGCCGACACGTGCATCCACGAGCTATTCGAGGCGCAGGCGGCGCGCACCTCGGATGCGACAGCGGTGATGTACGACGGTGCATCGCTGAGCTACTGGGAGCTGAACGAGCGGGCGAACCGGCTCGCGCACTTCCTGGTGGAGCGCGGTGTGGGTCCCGAGGTGGCGGTAGGGGTGTGCCTGGAGTGGCGTCCGGAGCTGGTGGTCGCGCTCTTGGGCGTGCTGAAGGCGGGTGGCGTGTACGTGCCTCTGGATCCAGCGCTTCCCGCGGAGCGCCTGGCGTACATGGCGGAAGACGCGCAGGTGCGCGCGCTGGTGACCTGCGCGGCGCTCGCCGGCCGCGTGCCTGCCGCGATGACGGTCCTGGTGGATGCGGACGCGGAGCAGATCGCCGCGGAGCGGGACGACGATCTGCCCTCCCAGATCCGTCCGGCCGACCTGGCCTACGTGATCTACACCTCGGGATCGACGGGGCGGCCCAAGGGCGTGGCGGTGGAGCACGGTGCCGCGGCGGCCCACCTGTCGGGCATGCTGGGGGCCCTCGGCATCGTCGCGGAGGACCGCGTCCTC
>DASTNU010000766.1:0-3452 GCA_035720605.1 Longimicrobium sp.
CGCGGCGTCCTCTTCCAGGTCGCGGACGACCGTCCGCTCCGCGACCGCACCATCTGCCTGAACGGGCGCGAACTGGTGACGTTCGGCTCGTGCTCGTACCTGGGGCTGGAGTTCCACCCCTCACTGGAGCGGGGCGTCACCGACGCGGTACGCCGCTACGGCACCCAGTTCTCCCAGTCGCGCGGCTACGCCTCCGCGCCGCCCTACGCGGAGCTGGAGGAGATGCTCTCCACCATCGTGGGCGGCCACGCCCTGGTGGCGCCGTCCACCACGCTGGGACACCAGATGGTGCTTCCCACGCTGGCGACGGAGAGGGACGCCATCCTGGTGGACAACCAGGCGCACCGCAGCGTTCAGGTGGCGGCCACGCTGGCGCAGGCCAACGGCACGCGGGTGGAGACCATCCGCCACCGCGAGCTGGACGCGCGGCTGCTGGAGGCGGTGGAGCGGCTGGCGCGCACGCACCGCACCGTGTGGCTGGCCGTGGACGGCATCTTCAGCATGTACGGCGACTTCGCGCCGCTGGGGCTGCTGCGGCGGGCGCTGGACGCCGCGCCCAACCTGCGGCTGTACGTGGACGATGCGCACGGGATGAGCTGGGCGGGCGAGTACGGCCGCGGCTGGTTCCTCTCCCGCTTTCCCGTGAGCGAGCGGGTGGTTGTGGGTACGTCGCTGGTCAAGGGGTACGCGGCCGGGGGCGGCGCGTTCGTCTTTGCCTCGGCGGCGGAGCGCGAGCGGGTGCGGCTGTGCGGCGGGACGTACGTGTTCTCGGGCCCGCTGCAGCCGCCCATGCTGGGGGCGGCGCTGGCGTCGGCGCGGGTGCACCTGTCGGAGGAGATCGGCGGGCTGCAGCGCACCTTCGCGGCCCGCGCGGCGCTGATGGACGTGCTGCTGCGCGAGCACGGGCTGCCGCTGCTGGTGCGCAACGGGGGACCCATCTTCTTCCTGAAGATGGGCCGCGCGGAGGCGGCGATGACTGTGGCGGAGCGGATGCGGGACGAGGGGTGGCACGTCACCATCTCCACCTTTCCCTCCGTACCGCAGCGGCGCGCCGGGATTCGCCTGGCGGTGACGGCGCTGCACACGCCGGCGGAGATCCGCGGCGTGGTGGAGGCGCTGGCCAGGCACGTTCCCCGGGCGCTGGCTGAGCACGGCATCGCTCCCGGGGAGCTGGACGAGCTCTACCGCGACGCGGTGCCGGCAGAGGCGTGGGGCGGGCCGCGGCCAGGCGCGCCGGTGCCGGCGCCTCGCCGGGGGAGCGCGCCGCTGCCGGCGGGGTGGCGGGTGGAGGTGGCGGACTCCGTCACGGAGGTGGACCACGCGGCGTGGGACGCGTGCATGGCCGGCCGCGGCGCGAAGGCGACCCGTACCTGCTCAGCTCCGACGTCGTGACGCTGGGCTCGTACCTCTCGGAGGGCGACCACCTTTTCCTGGACCGCGCGGACCCGGCCTGGCCGGCCGCGCTCGCCGCGGTGTACGCGGAGACGATGCGCGCGGCACGGGAGTGGGGTGCGTCCACCGTGGTGCTGCGCGACCTGCGCGGCGACGACGGGGAGATGGACGCGTGGATGGGGCGCGCGCGACTTCGTGAAGGTGCCGCTGATGAGCAGCTACCGGCTGGACGCACGCCGGCCGGAGGCGGCGGTGATGGCGGACGCCAGCAAGCGCACGCGGCGGTTCCTGCGCGAGCTGGCGGACGCGTCGGCGCCGTACCGCACCCACGTCTGGAGCGCGGAGGCGGGGGTGCCCGCAGACCCGGAGCTCGCGGCGCACCTGCACCGGCTGTACCTGCGGGTGGCGGAGCGCGGGCTGCGCATCAACACCTTTCCGCTCCCCGGGAGCGTGGTGCCGGCGCTGCTGGCCACCCCGGCGTGGGAGGTGGTGGCGCTCACGCTGGACGCGGAAGCGGGCGGACCCGCGGACGGGCGGCCGGTGGCCTGGTTCGCCGGGCACCGCGCCGGCGGCCACTACGCCGTTTTCATGTGCGGGGTGGACTACGCCTACGTGGCCGGCACGCAGACGGGCGCCTACCGGCAGCTGCTGCTGCAGATGACGCGGCGCGCGCGCGAGCTGGGCGCCCGCACGCTGCACCTGGGGATGGACGCGGAGACGGAGAAGCAGCGCTTCGGCGCCGTGGCGCACCCCACCTGCGCGTACGTGCTGGCGCTGGAGCACGACGCCGGGGACCAGCTGCACGCGGTCGTGACGCGGGTGGGTCTGGGCGTGGCTTGACGGGCGGGGGGTCGCATCCCCAACGTCGGCGGATGTTCGATCCCTGGCTCTCGCGCTGGCGGCTGGCTCCCGACGGGGAGCCGGTCGTCACACCGTACAGCAGCCTCCTCCCCGTGCGGCGGGACGGCGTGCCGCTGATGCTGAAGGTGGCGCGCGCCGACGAGGAGCGGGCCGGGGCGCGGCTGATGGCGTGGTGGGACGGCGGCGGCGCGGCCCGCGTGCTGGAGCACGACGGCGACGCCCTGCTGGTGGAGCGTGCTTTCGATGACGCCTCGCTCGTGCGGATGGCGCGGACGGGGCGGGACGACGAGGCCAGCCGCATCCTGTGCGCGGCGGCGGCCCGGCTGCACGCACCCCGCGATCGCCCGCCGCCGGAGCTGGTTCCGCTGGAACGCTGGTTCCGCGCGCTCGAACCCGCAGCGGCGCGGTCCGGTGGCATCTTCGCCCGGTCGGCGGAGGCTGCCCGCGAGCTGCTCGCCGATCCGCGGGACGTGATGGTGCTGCACGGCGACCTGCACCACGGGAACGTGCTGGACTTCGGTGCACGGGGGTGGCTGGCGATCGATCCCAAGGGGCTGGTGGGCGAGCGCGGGTTCGACTTCGCCAACCTCTTCTGCAATCCGGACCTGGAGACCGCGACGGCGCCGGGGCGGCTGGCGCGGCAGGTGGAGGTGGTCGCGGAGGCGGCGGGGCTGCAGCGGACACGGGTGCTGATGTGGATCCTCGCCTACGCCGGCCTCTCCGCCGCGTGGTCGCTCGAGGATGGCGATGAGCCGGAGATCGCGCTCGCCGTGGCGGAGCTGGCGGCGGCGGAGCTGGGGCGGTGAACGGCTCTGGCCTCGCACGGATCAGCGGAGTCAACGGAGCTCGTTCCATCGACCGGGAAAGAAAGAACCTCACGCAGAGTCAGCAGAGTGAGCAGAGTTTGGGCCTGTGCAAGGGACGACTCTGCTTCCTCTGCTGACTCTGCGTGAGGCATTCTTTTTCAGGACCTGGTTGAGGATGAGACCCCATCCGATCAGGATTGGGGTCGGTAGAGCAGCGCCCGGGTGGCGGCTTCGGGATCGGCGGCGCGCATGACGGCGCTGATGACGGCGACGCCGGCGGCGCCCGCGTCCAGCACCGGACGCGCGTTGTGGATGGTGATCCCGCCGATCCCGACCGCCGGGATGCGCACCGCGGCCGCGACCTCCGCCATCCGCCCCACGCCCACCGCATCC
>DASTNU010000767.1:0-3499 GCA_035720605.1 Longimicrobium sp.
CATCCCCAGGGACAACACCCCTGGCTTCTCCCTGCACTTCGGCGTGCGCTTCTGAGCCCGCCGGCAACGGAGAGGCGTGATCCACGGCGGCCCCGGCGACGTTCGCCGGGGCCGCTGGTTCATCTGCCTTCTGCGGCACGACGGCGTTCCCTCCGCGAAGCATTACATCGCCTGCAACGCGATATTGCATCAGAACGTTGCACACACCCGGCTGTTCCGCATCCATCTGATTGTATCGCAATGATTTAGCTCAGTGGGCGCGCGTGGTCTGGCGGTTGCCCCCGGGGATGGCGTACGCGACGGACGGCAGCGTTCCCCCGACCATGCAGCCAGACAGAGCCATGACACGCATCGCCATCATCGGACTGGGCTACTGGGGCCCCAACCTGGTCCGCGCCTTCGACGGGCTGCCGGACGCGGAAGTGACGATGATCTGCGACCGCGACCGCACGCGCCTGATGCAGGTGGGCGCCCGCTTTCCCCACGTGCGCGCCACGGACGACGCCGGGGAGGTGTTCGGCGGCGGCCACGCGGACGCCGTCGTCATCGCCACGCCGACGGCGACGCACCACGGGCTGGCGCGGCGGGCCCTGGAGGCCGGGCTGCACGTCTTCGTGGAGAAGCCGCTGGCCAGCACCGTGGCGCAGTGCGAGGAGCTGATCGCGCTCAGCGAGGCGCGCGGGCTCACGCTGATGTGCGGCCACATCTTCCTCTACACGGCGGCGGTGGCCAGGCTGCGCGAGTACGTGCAGACGGGCGAGCTGGGCCACCTGTGCTGCATCACCGCCGCGCGCCGCAACCTGGGTCCCATCCGCAGCGACGTGAACGCGCTGTGGGACCTGGCCCCGCACGACATCTCCATCATCCTGCACCTGCTGGGCGAGACCCCCGTCAGCGTCAACTGCCAGGGGCTGGCGCACCTGCGGCCGGACGTCCACGACGTGTGCGTGCTGACCATGCACTTCCCGTCCGGGCTGATGGCGGTGGTGCACAGCTCCTGGCTGGACCCCAACAAGGTGCGGCAGATGACGTTCGTCGGCACGCGCAAGATGGCCGTGTACGACGACATCGAGCCGCTGGAGAAGATCCGCGTCTACGACAAGGGCGTGGATGCGCCGCCGCACCACGTGGACTTCGGCGAGTTTCCGTTCAGCTACCGCTACGGCGACACCTGCAGCCCGTACCTGGTGGAGGAGGAGCCGCTGAAGGCGGAGGCGCGCCACTTCGTGGAGTGCGCCGGCCGCGGCACGCGGCCGCGCACGGATGGGCGCGGCGCGCTGGAGGTCGTCCGCGTGCTGGAAGCGGCCGACCGCTCCCTGGCCGCCGGCGGGGCGCGGGTGACGATGGCCCCCGAGCCGGTACGCGCGACCGTGCCCCCCGCGCCGCCCCGCCGTCGCATCCGCGTCCCCGCGCTGGGCCCGCGCCTCGCCGCGACGGTTTGAATCACCCCCTCACCCCCTCACCCCCTCACCCCATGGCTCTCCTGGACCGCCCCCGCCCCCTCGCCCGCGCCGCCGCGCCGGCCGCCCCCACGGCGGTCGCGGAGGGCGCCTGGGACCCCGGCGTGATCGTCGGCTACGCGCCGGAGCGGCGCATCCTGTCGGCGGAGCTGGCGCTGGGGCCCGGGTCGCGGCTGCGCGCGGGGACCATCGTCTACGGCGGCTCGCGCATCGGCTGGGGGCTGCAGACGGGGCACCACGTCGTCATCCGCGAGGAGAACGTGATCGGCAACGACGTGAGCGTGTGGAGCAACACGGTGATCGACTACGGCTGCGTGATCGGCCACCGGGTGAAGATCCACAGCAACGTCTACATCCCCCAGTTCTCGGTGATCGAGGACGACGTGTTCATCGCGCCCGGCTGCACCTTCGCGAACGACGTGCACCCCGGCTGCGTCTGCTCGCAATACGAGAACATGAAGGGCCCGACCATCCGCCGCGGCGCGCGGATCGGGGTGAACGTGACGATGACGCCGGGGGTGGAGATCGGCGCGTACGCGCTCGTCGGCTCGGGCGCCGTGGTGACGCGTGACGTGCCCCCCGGCGCCGTCGTCGCCGGCAGCCCCGCGCGGGTGATGAAGATGACGCACGAGCTGCGCTGCTTCGACGGCGGCGCGGCGTATCCGGACGACCCGCGTTTGTGACAGGGTGACAAGGTGAAGGGGTGAAGGGGTGAAGGGGTGAAGGGGGTGATGGAGTGATGGAGTGGTGGGGGGCGTCCGCGAGAGCGTTGTTTTCCTGAGGGAGCGCCCCTCCGAAACCTGATGATACGCAACCGCTTGCGCGCGACCGAAGGATCTACTCGCCCTACCGTGGGGCCGGCCCTGAGGCAGGAATCCGACCTCCAGGCACAGCCGGCTAGATCCTTTGGTCGGCGCCCCGGCCTCGCGGTACGGCCGGATCCCGGGAGGCGCCTCCCTCAGGATGACAATTCTGGGATGGCGAAGGTGAGGTTCTCCCCTCTCCCGCGCAGTTTGCGGGAGAGGGGCCGGGGGTGAGGGCCCCGCGCGAAGCGCGACGCTGTTCCGTCCGTTCACGTGCCTCAGAGTGACGAATGCAGGCCATCGATGGAATCAAACCACGTCCCCTGAACGAGACCGACTGATGCGCATTCCGCTGGTGGAGCTGGCCGGGCAGTACCGCATGCTCCGCGACGAGATCCTCCCCGCCATGGACGGGGTGATGAGCGAGGCCCAGTTCATCCTGGGCGAAGACGTGGCCCGCTTCGAAGAGGAGTTCGCGGCGTTCTGCGGCGCGCGCTTCTGCGTGGGCGTCGCCAGCGGGCTGGACGCGCTGCAGCTGGCCCTGCGCGCCGTGGGCGTGGGCCCCGGCGACGAGGTGATCACCGCGGCGAACACCTTCATCGCCTCCGCGCTCGCCGTCACGCACACGGGAGCCACGCCGGTGCTGGCGGACGTCCGCGGGGACGACTTCAACCTCGATCCCGAGGCCGTGGAGCGCGCCATCACCCCGCGCACGAAGGCCATCCTTCCCGTGCACCTGTACGGCCAGCCGGCGCGGATGGACGAGATCCGCGACATCGCGCGGCGGCACGGCCTGCGCGTCGTCGAAGACGCCTGCCAGGCGCACGGCGCGCGCTACGGCGCCGCCCGCGCCGGCGCCATGGGCGACGCGGGATGCTTCAGCTTCTATCCCGGCAAGAACCTGGGCGGCTACGGCGACGGCGGCGCGGTGGTGACGGACGACGCGAAGATCGCCGAGCGGCTGCGGCTGGACCGCAACTACGGCTCGCGCATCAAGTACCTGCACGACTCCGCCGGCTTCAACAGCCGCCTGGACACGTTGCAGGCGGCGGTGCTGCGCATCAAGCTGCGCCGCCTGGACGCGTGGAACGCGCGGCGCCGCCAGCTGGCGGCGCTCTACCGCGTGCTGCTGGCGGACGTGGACGTCGTCCTGCCGCGGGAGATGCGCGGCGCGGAGCACGCCTGGCACCTGTTCGTCATCCGCCACCCCGAGCGCGACCAGCTGCTCGCCGGCCT
>DASTNU010000768.1:0-6065 GCA_035720605.1 Longimicrobium sp.
ACGAGCACCCCGCGAAGGGCCAGCCCCACCGCCAGGATCGCCAGCCCCGTAAGGATGACGGGAGGGGCCAGCGACACCGAGAGCACGGCGCAGCTCACCAGGCCCACGGCCGGGACGGCGTCGGGATACAGCTTCGCACCGCGCGGCATGCGCAGCGCGGCAAGGTTCGCGATGCCGTAGTAGACGAGGATGGTGAAGGATGCGGCCGAGGCCACGCCGCGGAGCGTGCCCGTCGCCGCGACCACGGCGGCGGCCGCGCCGACGGCGAGCACCGCGCGGCCGGGCACGCCGTGGCGGGGATGGACGTGCTGCAGGAAGCGCGGCAGGTCGCGCCGCCGGGCCATGGCGAAGCCCATCCGCGAAAGCCCCAGGAGCTGCGAGAGGATCACCCCCAGCATCGCCGTCACGCCCCCGACGGTGACGACCGCCGCCACCCAGGGGTGGGGAAGAGCCAGCGCGGCCGCCCGCAGCGGCGCGGCCGTGGCCGCCATTCGTCCGGCGCCCACCGCGCCCAGCGCCACGGTCGCGACGGCAAGGTACAGCAGCACGGCCCCGGCGAGGGTCAGCACGATGGCGCGGGGGATGGTGCGCCGGGGGTCGCGCACCTCCTCGGCCAGCGTGGCGATGCGCGCGTATCCGGTGTAGGCGAAGAAGAGGATCGCCGCCGCCTCCATCGTGCCGCGCACCCCGGCCGGGGCGAACGGGCGCAGGTTCTCTGCACGGAACGCGGCGGCCCCGGCGACCACGAAGACCAGCAGCGATCCCAGCGAGATCGCCACGATCACCAGGTTGGCCCGGCTGGAGCGCCGCACCCCGAAGTAGTTGAGCAGGGTGAAGGCGGCGATGGCGCCCACCGCGGCGAGCCGCGGGTGCAGCCCGGGGACCAGCGCGCCCAGGTAGCCCGCCAGGCCCAGCGCCACCGTTCCCGCCGCCGAGATCTTGCTCGCCAGGAACATCCACCCGGCGGCAAAGCCCGCCCAGGGGTTCAGCACGCGGTAGCCGTACTCGTAAGTCCCCCCCGACTGCGGGTACTCCGCCGCCAGCTGCGCGGAGCTGAGGGCGTTGCACGCCGCCGCCACCGCCGCGACCAGGAGGCCCGCCAGCAGCGCGGGGCCCGCGATCCCCGCGGCGACGCCCGTGACCACGAAGATCCCCGCGCCCACGATCGCCCCGAAGCCGACGCCCACCGCGTCCAGCAGCCCCAGCTCGCGGCGCAGCTCCCGCGGCGAGCCGCCACGGCTGGGTGGATCATCCGGAGAGAACATCCGCCGAATGTCGTTGCGCGGCGCCACCCCGGCAACCTGCACCGCCGGGAGGCTGCTGCAGCTAACGCGAGACGAGGACGCGGAGGAATCTCCCCCGCGTCCTCTTCCCGCCCCTCCTGCCGTCAGATGCCGCGCTCGGCGCGCCTCACGATTGGGCCGGCGGGCGGCAGGTGGTGGCCAGGTTCGCCCCGTACGCCGGATCGTGTACCACCGGCGGCTGGTTGCGCGGATTCATGACGTTGGAAGAGCCGCTGTACCGCAGGTTGAGCCGCTCGTCCAGATCCGGAGGGCCAGGCGAGGTCCGGGTGATGTAGATGGCGATGCGGTGGTTCACCGACGGGTAGTATCCCTCCTGGAACGAGTCCGTGTTCAGGCCGAGCTGGGTCTCCTCCGGGAAGTAGACCTTGACGGAATCGGTGATGAGCTGGGTGCCGGCGAGCCCGCCGGGCCACGTGGAATAGGTGTAGTTGCTCATCGGCCGGTAATGGTGCTCCTGGCCGTCGTAGACCACGTAGAACTTGCTCGCGTCGTAGTCGAAGGTCTGCGCCTGGGAGCCCTCGTTCCGCAGGTTGCAGATCACGAACGTAGCCCAGAAGCCCTTCGTGTTGGTCAGGTTTTCCCATCCCGAGATCCCCTTCACCTCGTCGCCCCCCTCGCCGGGGAAGTGATGCGGCTGCTCGAACCCGTACGTCCTGAAGTTGTCGGTCTGGTCGTAGTCCATGTAGACGGCCGTGCCGAACCCTTGCTGCAGCGAGGCGCACCCGGCCAGCGCGAGCAGGAGCGGCGCGGCGAGGATCGGAGTAAGGCGCTTGTGCATGGTTCCCTCCGGCTGGGATGGACGGGCGAGCCGGGTTCGGCTCACCGCGGGACCTTTCTCGAGGGTCCCTTCGCTATCGCCGGAGGGTGCCATCCGGCCCCTCGACGGGGCCTGGCCTGAGCGGCCGTTTCAAGGAGGGCTCACAGCGGAGCAGCGGGAACGGTGCCGGGGTCCGGCACGCCCCGCTCCCGTGCCGTGCATATGCAGAGCCGTGGCGGCGGGCGGAGAAGAGTGAGGGTTCACGCCAATGACCCCGCCTCGGCCGCGGCAGCCGCCGGAGATCCGGGTCAGGATTGCACCACACGACGGGACAGGCGTGTCCCGGATGCCCGCGGAACGCCGCGGCGGCTTCCCAAAGAAAAAGCCGAGGGCGGCATTCACCCTCGGCGTTTCTGAGCGTTCCGCCGGTTTTCGCGGCGCGGGCCGTGAACGGATTACTTCGCGACCGCCTGCTGGGCGACGGCGCGCATGGCGGGAAGGCCCTGCGCGTGCTCCTGGTACTCGGGAAGGTTGCGGGCGATCTGGGCGGGATACGCGTCCAGGAAGCGCTGGAACAGCCCCTTCGCCGCGGCGGATTCGCCGCGCTGCTCCGCCACCACCGCGGCCCCGAAGAGCCCGAACAGGTGCTGCGGATCGGCGGCCAGGATGGTGTCCGCCTGGGCCTGCGCGGCGGCGGGATCGCCCGTCAGGCGGTACAGCTCGCCCAGGTGGTAGTGCAGGTCCGCGTTGCGCTCCGGCACCATGCCGTACGCCTGGATCGCCATCCCCGCGAAAAAGCCCACCTGCGTGGTGTCGCCGCCGGAGATCCCCTCCATCACCCGGTTGAAGAGCCGGTCGGCCCGCTCGCGCGGCGTCATGCTGGCCAGGTCGACCGACGAGGGATCGCCCGCGGGCGCGGGGCCCTGCTGCGCCATGGAGGTGACCCCGGCCTGCACCGCCTGCCTGGCCTCGCCGCCGCCGGAAAGGCGCGGCACCAGCGTCACCGCCGCCAGCGCGGCCACGGCCACGCCGGTGATGGCCCAGGCGAGCACGGGCTGCTTCGCGGCCGCCGCGGGCGCGGCCTGCACGCCCACGGGAACGCCACACTGGTTGCAGAAGCGTGCGCCGGGGGGGAGCGGGTTCTGGCACTCGCGGCAGGACGCCTCGATGGCGGCCCCGCACTGGGGGCAGAAGCGGCCGGAGGCCGGGGCCTCGCAGGCCGGACAGGTCTGGCTCATGGTACCGCGGTGAGGGGGCTGGGGATCTGGCGAGCCGCAAATCTATGCGATGCACACAGTTCCCTCAAGTCGAAACACGTGCGCCGCCCCCGGCACGCGGCATGCAAGTCTCCTCCCCCGCTCAACACCGTCCATCCGCACTACCCAGCAAGGCCCGCAGGGCGGAGGGTTGCATGAAGACCGGGGCAGAACCCGTGCTCCCGCTGGCCGAAGAGCGGCCCACCGCGTCGGTCACCCCCATCCGCCCGCTCCCCCTGGACGCCGACCCGGCCGATGCCGAGCGCGCGCGCCTGCTGCGCCGCCTGGCCTGCGACCGCCTGCGCGACCTGCGCGACGACGGCGTGACGGTGGGATACATGGCGCGGATGTACGGCGTGGAGCAGCGGATGATGGAGGAGATGCTGAACGCGCTGGGCCTGAGCGCCGGCTGAGACTGACCCGCGGTCAGCAGAGCGTGCGAGAAGCCGGCCTGCCCGTGATGGCGGGCCGGCTCTGTTCGACATCCCAACTACAAAATGGGCCTTGCGCAAAGTCGCCGGAGGAGTGGATTCCCACTCTACCGACTCTGCATCAGGCCCCCGGTCTCCTGGGGGTTCATCGCGGATTTGTTGCAGCGCGCGATGGACGCTGCGTCTACTTCGTGGACAGCCTTCAGCCGGGGAACCGCGGACGCTGACGCATCCGTGCCCGGCGACGAACCTGGCGGTACGGACGGTAGATTCCTCGGTCGGCGCCAGGATGCCGCGCAAAACGCCGGGATCGACGCGGCGCCTTCCTCGGAATGACAGCTGGGCGCTTGCCTGCGACCCAATCGACGAAGAACCTCTGGGTTGGCTGTCAGGAGGATTCCGGCGGCGCGTCGACGATCTCCATCTCCCGCACCAGGCCGTTCTCCATCCGGTAGACGTGCCGCACCCGCTGGTCCAGCAACAGCCCGCCCTCGCGGTCGCGCACTACCTGCCGCACGTCCACGGCGGTCCGGCCGTCGTCCAGCGCCGTGAACCCCACCGGCTCCACGTGCGGGTCGACGAGCGTCCACTGGCGCGTCCAGTACCCGCGCACGCCCTGCCGCCCGTGCACCGTGCCGCCCTCCATCCCGTTGGGCCACACCACGTCCGGGTGCAGGGTGGCCAGCGCCGCGTCCACGTTGCGGGCGTTGAACGCCGCGTACGCGTACCGCAGCACTTCCCGGTCATCCAGCATCGCAATTCCTCCGCGACGATCGCCATCGTGCGGCGGCTCGTGATGACGCAGCACGAACGGCCGGGCCCGCATGGAGCCCGGCCGCCGCGTCCGGGGATGGGATCCGCCTGCGCTACGCGTCGCGCGGGCGCTCGCGGCGCTCGCCGCCGGGGGCGGGAGGCGGGGGCAGGTGCGGGCCGGGGCCGCCGGGACGCCCGCCGGAGAGGGCGATCTGCTCCAGCCGCTGCACCCGGTTGTTCAGCCGCCCCACCAGGATGCGGGTGGCGCGCAGGTCGTGGTTGCTTTCGATCAGCATGAGCCCCATGTCGGCGGCGCCCCACAGCAGGCCGGCGAACACGATGAGGCGGGTGGCCTCGATGAGCAGCTGCGGGATGGCCGACTGCCCCTGCTGCACCAGCCCCAGGATGATCTCCGCCACCAGCAGAAGCAGCAGCAGGATCGCCAGGATCTTGAACATCCGCGCGATGTAGCGCAGCCCCGCGTGCGGCTCCAGGTCTTCGTCGCGCACGTCCATCTCCGGCGGCACGCCCGCCGCCGCGCGATCGTCGCCGCGGTCCCGGTCGTCCCTGCGCTCCACGCGGATCTCCGCGTCACGTCCGTCGTCCGCCACCGTTCAGCTCCTGGTTCCGCGGTTCTCGTCGCCCGCCACACCCTGCCGCGCCCGCCCCTACCAGCGGGCGCGGAACCCCCGCGTGTCGATGTGCACCATCCCCTGGTGCCCCCCCGTGGGCGGGTAGTAGTGCATGCCGCCCACCAGGCTGGGGTACTTGCGCTCCACCCGGTCCACCGCCTCGCCGATGACCCGCGCGTCGGACAGGTCGATGCGCCCGTCGCCGTTCAGGTCGTCCATGATGCCGTTCTCGTCGTTGTCCACGGCGATGTCCATGGCGTCGCCGTACATGTGCCGCGACAGCTTGCCCCGCCCCGCCGTGTTGCCGCCCCCCGCGTTGTACGCCGGCGTGCGGAAGCCGCTGACGGCGAAGATGTTCTCGACGGGGTGGCCCATCGTCTCCAGCTCCTGGATCACCAGCTCCACCTTGTCCAGGATGCGCGGCTGCACCGCCACGTACTTGGGCCACACGTTCTCCTGGCCCTTGGTGACGAAGTCCTTGAGCTGGATGTGCTCCGAGAGCCAGGTGTCCCGGTTCTGCCGGGTGACCTCGATGAGCCCCGCCGGCGGGCGGTACACGGGCTTGGGCGCGTCCCCCTGCTCGTACGGCCAGTTGCCGATGCGGTAGTCGCCGATGCGCCCGCCCTGCTTGCGCGACAGCGGCACCAGGGTGATGACGCTCACGTCCGAGGCGGGGCGGATGGCGTCGCGCATGCGCAGCATGACGTTCCACATCCCGGGCGAGCGGGCGGCGGTCCCGGCGGGCACCTGGGTGCCGGCGGCGCTGTCGGTGGGCTGCAGCACGATCTCCGCGCCCTGGGGCAGCGGCCGCGCCGTCCCCGGCAGCGACAGCGAGTCGCCGGGCTCCACGATCTCCACCTTCACCGCCCCGCTCAGCCCCCCCACCTGCTCGGCGAACTCTTCCTCGAAGCTGGTGACGAACTGGTCCAGCA
>DASTNU010000769.1:0-6950 GCA_035720605.1 Longimicrobium sp.
GGGCTCGGCGCCGTTGGGCACAGTCGTATCGTGCCCTACGGCGCGCGCAGCCCGACCCGGAGCGCAGCGGAGGGGCACGCCCCGCTCCGCAGTTCGCAGTTCGCAGGTGATGCAGAGATCCGTCAGCCGATGCGGAAGAGGGGGGTGCGCGCCTCGTAGCGCCGGGACGGGAGCCCCAGCAGCCGCCCGATGATGCGCCGCACGCCGCGCTCCACCCCGGGCGGCTGCCGGCCGGCGTCGGGCCGCTCGCCGCGCAGCCAGCGGCGCAGCTCGTCCAGCTCCGAGAGCGAGAGCGTCTCCACGTTCAGCCGCACCAGGTAGTACAGGCGGCCGCCGGTGCGCGGCTGCAGGGTGGGCGCCAGCGCGGCCTGCAGCGCCGCCTCGGCCGCCGGCAGGGTGCTGTAGCGCCGCTGCACCCGCCCGTCCTCCAGGGTATAGCCCTCGCCCAGCGGGGCGCGCAGCAGGGCGCGCGACATCTCCTGCGCGCCCACCAGCTGGTCGAACGGCTCCGCCTTGAGCCACAGCTCCACGCGGCAGTGAAAGCGCAGCGGCAGCCCGTTCTGCAGCGCGTCGCGCAGGGCGCGGTCGCGCAGCACCCCGTTCAGCCGCAGCTGCGGGCGCCACTGAACGGACGGGCCGCCCACCGTGACGGTGAGCGGCCCGTGCGGCTGCGCCTGCGCCGGCGCCCCCACCAGCATCGCCAGCACCCACAGCAGGGCGAGCGCGGGGCGCGCGGCGCGGATCAAAAGCGGGGCGCCAGGCGGACGAAGAAGTTCAGCCCGCCCCGGCCGTAGCGGTCCGCCACGGGGACGGCCACGTATACGCCCAGGTCGCCCAGCAGGATGCCGGCGCCCGCGTCCACCGCCGTGTGCTCGTCGTGGTGGGCGGCCAGGCTGGTCCATCCCGCACCGGCGTCCACGAAGAGCACCCACCCCAGGTCGGTCCCCAGCCCGGCCGCCTCCATCCATCCCGCGCCCCCGCCCGATCCCTGTCCCAGGTCCACGTCGCCGCGGTACTCCGCCTGAAAGAGCACGAAGCGGTCGCAGCCGTAGCCGCCGAAGAAGCGCGTCCCCGTTCTGGCGTCCGCGCGCGGGCCGCCGAAGTAGCGGACGCCGCAGTCCAGCGTGAGCAGCCCGTACCCCGGCAGCGTGCCCTCGCCGCCGAAGGCGTGCTGCCGCTGCGGCGGGAGCGGAAAGACGGACATGGACCCGCCGCCGGCGATGCGCAGGTTGAGCCGCGACGAGGGGCTGATGCGGTTGTACCGCCGCAGGTCCACCACCCCGCGCGTGTACTCGCCGAACCGGTTGGAGGGAACCACCGGCTGCCCGTAGCCGCCGGCCACGACCAGCGCGGGGCGAACCAGGTCCGACGCCAGCGTGTGCTCCACCTCCGCGCGCACGTACCAGCCGGACGAGGGGTCCCACGCCTCGTTGCGCGTGTCCACCACGGCGGAGGCCAGCAGCGCGCGCAGCGGGCCTTCGGCCACCAGCGGCTGCATGCGCCAGGGCTCGTCGTTGTCGAACACCGCCCAGGGGCTGGCCGGGGCCACGCTGCGGTGCCGCTCCCACAGCAGCTCGCCGCGCAGGGTCACGGGCGAGCGCGGCGGGGTGACCACCGCGTAGGCGCTCCATCCCTCGCGCTGGTAGTGGTCGCGGTAGTCCTGGTGCAGCAGCAGGGTGGAGAGCGAGTTCTCCAGGTCCGTCAGGTGCCACGCCTCGATGGGCTCCACCAGCGAGAACGCCCGCGCGCCCACCCGGAAGGCGCGGTGCCCGCCCAGGTACTGCTCGATGCGCGCGTCGTATCCCCACCGCTCCACGCCGAACTCGCCCGAGCCCTCCTCGGTGCGAAAGACGGCCATCGCCTGCAGGCGCGTGGGGTTGGAGCCGCCCGTCTCCAGCGCCGGGCCAAAGCGGACGGGGAGACCTTCCACCCGGTTGTAGCTGCGGTCCGCGCGCACCACCAGGGTGACGCGGCCCTTCTCCCGCTCCTCCCCGCCCCCCGACGCGAAGCCCCGCGCGGCGTCGGGAACCCCCAGCTCCGGCCCGTCCGCCACGGCCGCGCGGCGGACGGCGCCGCACCCCAGGTCCACCTGCCTGCCGCGCAGGCAGTGCGGCACCGGCTCGGCAAAGATCACCATCTCGCCGGCCACCACGGCGTCGTCCAGCCCCTCGATCTCGCCCCCGGCCACGATGACGCCGCCGGTGATCTCGGCGCCGGCCGCCAGCGCCAGGTTGCCGTTCAGGACGACCACGTCGCCCTCCACGCGCCCGGCCAGCGCCAGGTCGCCGTCCAGCACCGCCAAGCTGGCGCCCACGGTGCGGCCCGCCTCCACGGCGGTCTCGCCTTCGTGGCGCACGGTGGCGGGATCGTTCAGCACTTCGGTGATCCGCTGGGCCAGGTCCCGCGGCAGGGAGCCGAGGTCCTGCGCCCGCGCGGCCGGGGGGACGGCCAGCGCCAGCAGGGTGAACGGGATGAGCGCAGGGATGCGCATGCTTCCTCCAGGGGGGACAAAGGTGCGGCAACGCCACACGTGACGGCGCTGCCGCAGGGCGAAGCGCGTGCCTGCTTCACCGGCGGGGGTCAAGGGGTTGTGAAGATTCTACTTGCGATTCCGGCCGCTGTCCAGCGCGGCGTGAGGCGTGTCGCATCGACACGGCAGCCGCGCCGCAGGGGTGTCACCGCGCCACGGCCAGGCGGCGCATGCGGCGGTACAGGTTGGCGCGGTCCGTCCGCAGCTTGCGGGCGGCCTCGGCCACGCTTCCCTCCGCCGCGTCCAGCGCGCCGGCCAGCAGCTGCCGCTCGTACTCGTCCAGCCGCTCGCTCAGGGAGCGCTCGTCGTCGTCGCGGTAGGCGGGGGTCTCCACCGGGAGCGGGCCGTCCGCGGCCAGCACCACGCGGACCTCCGCGGCGCCCACGTCGCCCCCCGCGTGCAGGATGCAGACGCGCTCCAGGATGTTGGCCAGCTCGCGCACGTTCCCCGGCCAGGGGTGGCGCGACAGCGTCTCCAGCGCGGCGGGGGAGAGGGAGGGCGGCCGCAGGCCGTGCCGGCGCTGGTTCTGGCGAAGGAAGTGCTCCACCAGCAGCGGCACGTCGCCGGGGCGCTCGCGCAGGGGGGCGAGGTGGAGCGGGATGACGTGCAGCCGGAAGAAGAGATCCTCGCGAAAGCGTCCCGCGGCCACCTCGGCGCGCAGCTCCCGGTTGGTGGCGGTGAGGATGCGCACGTCCACGGGAACGGGCTCGCCGCCCCCCACCCGCTCGATCTCGCCGGCCTCGATGGCGCGCAGCAGCTTGGCCTGCGCCTCCAGGCTCAGGTCGCCGATCTCGTCCAGCAGCAGCGTGCCCCCGCTGGCCAGCTCGAACCGTCCGCGCCGCCGCTCGGTGGCGCCGGTGAAGGCGCCGCGCTCGTGGCCGAACATCTCCGACTCCACCAGGTCGCGGGGGATGGCGGCGCAGTTGAGCTTGATGAAGGGTCCGCGGGCGCGGTGCGAAAGGCGGTGGATGGCGGAGGCGGCCACCTCCTTCCCCGTCCCCGACTCGCCGGTGATGAGCACCCGCGCGTCGGTGGGGGCGATGCGGGCGATCATCTCGCGCACCTTCTCCACCGCGGCGCTGCGCCCCACCATCTCCTGCCCGTCGCCCAGCTCCTCCTGCAGCGCGCGGTTCAGCTCGCGCGTCCTGCGCAGCTCCAGCGCGGAGCCCAGGGTGAGGAGCACGGCCTCGGGGGTGAGCGGCTTCTCGATGAAGTGAAAGGCGCCCAGCCGGGTGGCCTTGACGGCGTCGCCCAGCGAGGCGCGGCCGCTCATCATGATGACGGGCAGGTGCGGCGCCGCCTCGCGCAGGCGGGGGAGGGCGTCCAGCCCGGAGTCGCCGTCCATGTACAGGTCCATCAGCACCGCGTCCGGCTCCTCGCCGTGCACCTCTGCCAGGGCGCCGCGGGCGCTGGAGGCTTCGCGCGTGCGGTAGCCCTCCGCGCGCAGCAGGCTGCCCAGCATCCGGCGGATGTTGGGCTCGTCGTCGACGATCAGGACGGTGGAAGACATCGGCGAGGATGCGGAAGGCGACGGCCTGTTCGTGTGCACGGGACGCGCCTTCTACGCCGCGTGCGCGGCCAAGGTTTCCTGCGGCGCATGACGGCTTGGATGCCGGGCGCGCGACAAAGGTTTGTCGGACAAGGAGCGGCGCGACGCTGGCAGACAGGCTGCGCACATCCCCATTATACTTATGCCAGGAGATCGGATGATCGCACAAACCTACCGCGCGGTACTCAGGGGTGATCACGTAGACTGGATTGATACCCCCCCGAACCGTCGAGGCGACACTCCCGTCCAGATCACCCTCATCGAACCCGACGCGGAGCCTGAGGAGGCACGGCGCGCGCGCCGCAAGGCTGCGGTTGAGGCACTCTCCCGACTGGCTGCCGCGGGAGGAATTGCTTCGATTCCCGACCCCGCAGCCTGGCAGCGGGAGATTCGGCAGGACCGGCCGCTTCCTGGCCGGGAGGATTGATGCTGTTGGATACCAACATCATCATCTACGCCGCACAGCCGTAGTATCCGCATCTCCTGAAGTTGGTGGAGGACCCGGACTCCGCAGTCTCACTCATCAGCTTCGTCGAATCACTCGACTTTCCAGCCATTTCCATCGCCGAGCGCAATGCGCTCGAGGGTTTCTTCGCCGCGATGGACGTTCTACCGGTAACGGACCTGGTTGCGCGAGAAGCGGTTCGACTTCGACAGCAGCGGAAGATGAGCCTCGGCGACAGCATCATCGCGGCGACCGCGCTGGTCCACGGCCTTACGCTCGTAACGCGGAACGTCGCGGATTTCCAGTGGATCTCGGGCCTCAAGCTCCTGAACCCCCTGTAGTCATCGCGGGCAGCGACAGCTCGACGACCTCCGCACCGGCGGGGAGGGCGATGCCGAACTCGGCGCCGCCGGCGGGGCGGTTGCGGGCCCAGACGCGGCCGCCGTGCGCCTGCACCGTCTGCCGCACCAGCGCCAATCCCAGCCCCGTTCCCCGCGACTTGGTCGTGAAGTCCGGCTCCCACACGCGCTCCACGTTCTCCGGCGCGATCCCCGGGCCGTCGTCCAGCACGCACACCTCCACCTCGCCGTCCACCGCCCGCGCCTCCACCGACACCGTCCCGCCGCCCCGCTGCGCCACCGCGTCGCCCGCGTTCAGCAGCAGGTTGGCGAAGGCGCGGGAGAGCGCGTCGTGGTGGCCCATCACCGGCGGCAGCACGTCCGGCGCCCGGAAGCCGCCGGCCACCTGCGGCGGCAGGTGGGTGCGCATCAGGTACTCCACCATCTCGCGCACGTCCACGGGGCTCATCGCCCCCTCCGGCATGCGGCCCAGCTGCGCGAAGGTGCGCGCCAGCTCCTCCAGGCGTGCGGACTCCGCCTCCATCACCTCCAGCGCCTCGCGCGCGTCCTCGCGCTCCGGCGCGGTGCGCTGCAGGGTGTGCAGGGCAAAGCGCATGGGCGTGAGCGGGTTCTTCAGCTCGTGCGCCACCCGCCGCGCCATCCCCACCCAGGTGCGGGCGCGCTCCGCCTCCAGCTCGCGCTCGTGCGAGACCGCCAGCTCCGCGGCCATCCGGCGAAAGGCCTGCCGCAGCACCGCGAACTCGTCCGCGGCCGCCTGCCCGTCGTCCGCGGGAAGCGGCTCGCGGCGCCCCACCATCCCCGCCCATCCCGCCAGCTCCTCCACCGGGCGCGACAGGCGGCGCCCCATGCCGCGCGCCGCCCGCAGCGCCAGCACGGCCAGCCCCCCGCCGATCAGCAGCCCGGCCAGGGCGATGAGCGCCACGGAGCGGCTGAGCAGGTAGTCCCAGCGGCGCGCGTTGGTGACGGACGCCTCCAGCTCGCTGCGGTGCCGCTCCGCCGCGCGCGCCATCCCCGGATCGCCGGAGCGCTCCGCCCGGCGGATGAGCTCGCCGCCGCTGGCGCCCGCCCGCTCCCACGCGCCGCCCGCGTCCGACAGCTGCAAAGCGCGCGAGACGGCGTACGCGCCCAGCCCCACCAGCAGCAGCGAGGGGAGGACGGAAAACATCAGCAGCGCACGGCGGAGCCGGCGTTCGAACGGATGGCGCCGGGCCATCACACCCCCTGGTGCAAGCGTGGGCGGGTTGACCGGGACGGCCGCGCGCCGAAGCTTGTCGCGCGCGGCACGCGGCAAGGTAGGCGGGGGCCCGGCGCGGCGGCAAGCGACGCGTGGAACGGACACCGGGGGACGGATGGCGTTGAGCCTGGAGGCGGAGCTGCGGGCGCGGTTCGCGGTGCGCGAGGAGCGGTTCGCGCACGACGGGTGGGAGGTGGAGCTGATCCTGCCCCGCGCCGCGGACGAGCTGATCGACGAGAAGGAGTTCGCCAGCGACGAGCGGCTGCCGTACTGGGCGGAGCTGTGGCCGTCGGCGCGGGCGCTGGCGCGGCACCTTCTGGGCACGAGTGCGAAAGTGCGAGCGTGCGAAAGTGCGAAAGGGGGGGATTGGGACGGAGGACGGGTGCTGGAGCTGGGGTGCGGGGTGGCGCTGCCGTCGCTGGCGATGCTGGCGCGGGGGGCGGAGGTGCTGGCGACGGACTGGTACGACGACGCGCTGCGCTTCGCACGGGCCAACGCGGAGCGCAACGGGCTGCCGCCGCTGCGCACCGAGCTGCTGGACTGGCGGCTGCCGCGCGGCGGGTGGGGATACGACCTGGTTCTCGCCGCGGACGTGCTGTACGAGCAGCGCAACGCGGCGCTGCTGGCGGAGCTGCTTCCCCGCGTCACGGCGCCGGGCTGCACCGTGCTGCTGGCCGATCCCGGCCGCCTGTACGCCGGCGACTTTCTGCGGATGATGCGCGAGGCGGGGTGGCGCGCGGAGGAGGCCGCCGTGATCGCGGAGCCATCCGCTCCGGGGATGGAGAGCCGCGTCCGCATCTACCGGTGCCGCCGGGAGCCCGCCCCCGGCCTCG
>DASTNU010000770.1:0-6623 GCA_035720605.1 Longimicrobium sp.
GGGTCCGTGGCCTCGGCGCCGGTGAGCCAGGTGCCGGTGACGGCGGAGACGAGCGGGACGCGCGGCGGCGAAAGCCGCATGCGCGCGGCGACGGGGAGCAGCCGGGCGCTCGCCAGCTTGGCCAGCGGCGAGCGGAAGCCAAAGGGCGCCGGGCGGCGCCGCACCGGGTGCCCGCCCTCGCGCAGCCGGCGCTCCACCTCCCCGACCGGTCCCTCGCGGCCGGCCACCACGCAGGCGGAGGGCGCGTTCACCTCCGCGACCGCCGCCCCGGGCACCAGGAAAGGCTCCACCGCACCGGGCGGCAGCGCGACCTGCAGCCGGGCGCCGGCGGGGAGCTGGCCGATGCACCGCCCGCGCGCGGCCGCCAGCTCCAGCGCGTCCTCGCGCGGCAGCACCCCCGCGGCGCACGCCGCGGTGAGCTCGCCGACCCCGTGGCCCATCGCCGCCTCCGGCACGACCCCCCACGACTCCCACACCCGCGCCAGCGCCACCCCGAACGCCACCGCCGCCGGCTGCGCCAGCTCCGCCCGCGCCAGGCGCTCCGCCGCGGACGGGTCTCCCGGGTCCGCGGGGTAGAGCGCCTCGCGCAGGTCCAGCCCCAGGTGCGGGTGCAGCAGCTCCGCGCAGCGGTCCATCTCGGCGCGGAAGACGGGCTCGGCGTCGTACAATCCGCGCCCCATCCCCAGGGCGGCGGAGTCCTCGCCGGGGAAGAGGAACACCACGGGCGCGCCGCTCCCTTCCGCGACCCCGTCCAGCGTCCGCCCCGGCACGCGCCCCTCCAGCGCCGCCGCGGCGTCCTCGCCGCGGCGCACCAGCACCACGCGCCGGTGCGCGAACGAGGGGCGGCGCGCCAGCGCGTACGCCACGTCGGCCAGGGGCAGCCCCGGGTGCCCGCGCAGGAGCCCCGCCAGCCGCGCCGTCTCCTCCTCGAGCGCGTCCGCCGTCCGCCCGGAGAGAGCCAGCGGCTGCCACTCCCGCCCGGTCTCCGGCGCCTCCACGGCTTCGGGCGGCGGGACGGGGGCGTCGAGCCCGCGGCGGCCCAGTCCGTCCATCGCCCCCTCCGGCAGCGCCAGCGTGGAGAGCGGCTGGTCGGGCGAGGAGACGGCCGCCGCCGCCAGGTGCAGCAGCGCGTGGGCCAGGCGCTCCACCGTCGCCGTGTCCCACAGGTCGGTGGAATACTCCAGGCTGAACCCCACGCTGCCGTCCTGCTGCTCCGCCGCGTTCAGGGTCAGGTCCACCTCCGCCGCGCTGCGGTCGATGGGGAGCAGCTCGGCGTCCACCCCCGGGAGCCGCAGCTGGCCGGTGGCGTTCTGCAGGAGGAACTGCACCTGGACCACGGGCGGGTACCCGGGGCGCACCGTGGGACGCAGCGCCTCCAGCAGCACCTCGAACGGCAGGTCCTGGTGCGCGTACGCGCCGGAGACGGTGTCGCGCACGCGGCGCAGCGCCTGGCGGAAGGACGGATCGCCGTCCAGCCGGGTGCGCAGCGCCAGCGCGTTGATGAAGTAGCCGATCAGCGGCTCGATCTCCACCTGGGTGCGGCTGGCCACCACGGTTCCCACCACCAGGTCCGCCTCGCCGGTCCAGCGCAGCAGGAGCGCCTTGAACAGGGCCAGCAGCCCCGCGAACGGGGTGGCGCCCTCCGCGCGGCAGAGCGCGCGCAGCCCGTCCGCCACCTCGCGCGGCAGCAGAAAGCCGCTGGCCCACCCGGCGTGCTGGATCAGCGATTCGGGGCGCGGGCGGTCGGCGGGAAGCTCCAGCACCGGCGGAACGCCGGCCAGCGTGCGGCGCCAGTACGCCACCAGCTCCTCCATCCGGCCGCTCGCCAGCCGCTCGCGCTGCCACGCGGCCCAGTCCCCGAATTGCAGGGGAAGCGCGGGCAGGGGCGAGGGAAGGCCCTGCGAAAAGGCGCCGTAGAGCGCGGCCAGCTCGCGGAAGAGCACGTCCAGGCTCCACCCGTCGCCCACGATGTGGTGCAGCATCACCACCAGCACGTGCTCGTCGGTCGCCAGCCGCAGCAGGGTGACGCGCAGGAGCGGTCCGTCTTCCAGCGAAAAGCGGTGCTGCAGCTCCATCCCCACCTGCGCCCGCGCCTCCGCCTCGCGCTCGGCTTCGGGGAGGGCGGACAGGTCGTGGATCAGGATCCCGGCGAACGGCACGGCGGAGACGCGCTGCACCGGGAGGCCGTCCGCCAGCGGAAAGGTGGTGCGCAGCGCGTCGTGGCGGCGCACCACCTCGGCGAAGGCGCGCTCCAGCACGGCGGCGTCCAGCGGCCCGCGCAGGCGCACGGGATAGCCGATGTTGCCGGACGTGCTGCCGGGGTCCATCTGGTCCAGCATCCACAGGTTTTCCTGCCCGCGGGAGGTCGGGGCCGGCTCCCCGCGGTCCGCCCGGGGACGGATGACGTCGGGCGCGGGCGCGGCGGGCGCGCCCGCGGGCCCCGCCAGCCGGCGAAGGAGCAGCTCCCGCTGCTCGGGGGTCAGCCCGGCGATGCGGTCGGCGAGCAGTGTCATGCAGCTTTCGCCTGGAACGTGGGTGGAGGTTCGATCGATGGAGCGGCGGCCCGGAGGCGGTGTCCGCCGCGATCACCGGAGCCTGAGATCCGGAAAAAGGGTTCTTCGTCGATGTGGTCGCCAGGCAAGCACCCATCTGTCATTCCGAGGAAGGCGCCGCGTCGATCCCCGGCGTTTCGCGCGGCATCCTGGCGCCGACCGAGGAATCTGCCGTCCGTACCGCCAGGCTCGTCGCCGAGGCAGGATGCGTCGGTGTCCGCGGTTCCGCCGGCCGGCGTGGAGCAGGTCGATGCGGAATCCGGGGCGTCTGCCGGCGACGATCGACGCGTGGTGCGCGCCCGGAGGGGGCGCGGCGGCTCGCACGGAACCTTCCTCTTCAGCGAGCTCGGACGTCTGACCCATTCCCCCGTACGCTTCTTCCTTTCCGGGATCATCACGCCCCCGCACCGGCCGCCTCGCCATCCAGCAGGGCGCGCAGCTGCTCGGGGGGCAGCCCGAGCACCTCGTCCAGCGCCTCCTCCAGCGCGCCGGGATCCACCGCGGCCAGCTTCGTCTCCGTGATCTCCGCGGCCATCTCGGCGATGGTGGGGGAGCGGAAGAGCGCCTGGATCGGGAGCTCCACCCCCATCTCCTGCCGCACCCGGGCGATCAGCCGCGTCCCCAGCAGCGAGTGCCCGCCCAGCGAGAAAAAGTTGTCGTGCGCGCCGATCCCCTCCACCCCCAGCAGCCGCTCCCACAGGTCCTGCAGCTGCCGCTCCGTCCCCTCCCGCGGCGCCACGTACGGTCCCGGGAGGGAAAGCATCTCGCGCGGCGCGCGCGGCATCCCCGGGGCCCCGGGCGCCGTGGACGCGCCGATCCCGGCGGGCGGGACGGGTGGGGCGGGAGCAGCGGCGACCGCCGCCGCCGTCTGCGCCGCCGCCGCGGGCTTCGCGACGTTCGTGGCGTGGACCCAGTAGCTGGAGCGCTCGAACGGGTAGGTGGGAAGGGGCACCCGCCCGCGGCGCTCGCCCCCGAAGACGCCGCGCCAGTCGGGGGCCACCCCCGCCGTCCACAGCCGTCCCAGCGTGCCCAGCAGGTACGCCCCGTCCGCCGTCTCCTCCCACGCGTGGCGCAGCGACCCCACGGCCAGGGGGGCGGGGCGGCCCGGCGCCGGCGGCTGCTGCCGCGCGAACCCGCCCAGCGTCTGTCCCGGCCCCGCCTCCAGCAGCACGCGGTCCGGGTCGCGCAGCAGCTCGGCGACGCCCGCGCCGAAGCGCACCGGCTCGCACAGGTGGCGCGCCCAGTAGCCCGGGTCCATCGCCTCCGCCTCCGTCATCCACGTCCCCGTGACGTTGGAGAGCAGGGGGATGCGGGGCGGGGAAAGCCGCAGGCGCGCGGCGATCCGGGCCAGCTCCGCCGCCGCGGGGTGCATCATCGGCGAGTGGAAGGCGTGCGTGGTGGGCAGGCGGCGCGCCGCGTGGCCGGCCTGCAGCACCGCGCGCTCCACCGCCGCCACCGCCTCGTCCGTTCCCGCGACGGTGCACAGCTCCGGCGCGTTCACCGCCGCCGCCACGGCGCCGGGAACCAGGAAGGGCCGCACCGCGTCCGCGGAGAGGGAGACGGCCAGCATGGACCCGCCGGGGAGCGCCTGCAGCAGGCGGGCGCGCTCGGCCACCAGCTCCAGCGCGTCCTCCAGCGGCAGCACCCCCGCCACGCAGGCGGCGGTGTACTCGCCCAGCGAGTGGCCGATCACCGCCCCCGGGACGATCCCCCACGACTCCCACAGCTTCGCCAGCGCCCAGCCCACGGCGAACACCGCCGGCTGCGCCACCTCCGTCCGGTTCAGCCGCTCCGCCGCCGCGTCCCGCCCCGCCGGCGCCCGCCCCAGCATCCGCCGCAGGTCGATCCCTCCGCCCGACGGCTCGCCGGCGTCCGCCGGATGGAGCACCTCGCGCAGGTCCAGCCCCAGCCGCGGGCGCAGCAGCTCCGCGCAGCGGTCGATCTCCGCGCGGAAGACGGACTCCGTCTCGTACAGCCCGCGCCCCATCCCCACGTACTGGTCGCCCAGGCCGGGAAAGAGGAAGGCCACGGAGCGCCGCCCTTCCGGCGCACGGTCCTCCGCCGTCCGGCCGGGCGCGCGCGCCTCCAGCACGGCCGCCGCGTCCTCGTTGCGCCGCACCAGGACGGTGCGGCGGTGCGCGAAGGCCCTGCGCCCCGCGGCCAGGGTGAATGCCACGTCGGCCAGGGGCTGCTCCGGGTGCGCGCGCAGGTGCGCCGCCAGCCGCGCGGCCGCGTCGTCCAGCGCCCGCGGCGAGCGCGCGGAGAGCGCCAGCAGCAGGCACTCGCGCCCCGGGTCCGCCGGCTCGCGCTCCGGCGGCTCCTCCAGCACCACGTGCGCGTTGGAGCCCCCCATCCCGAACGACGACACCCCGGCGCGCCGCGGCGTCTCGCCGCGCTTCCAGGGGCGCAGCGCGGTGCTGACGCGGAAGGGGCTGTGCTCCCAGTCGATCCTGGGGTTGGGCCGCTGCAGGTGCAGGCTGGGGACGATCTCCCCCTGCCGCAGCGAGAGCACCGTCTTGATGAACCCGGTGGCGCCCGCCGCCGAGTCCAGGTGCCCCACGTTGCTCTTGACCGAGCCCAGCGCGATGGAGCCGGGCTCTCCCGGGCCGTACGCCTCGGTGAGCGCCGCCACCTCGATGGGGTCGCCCAGCTCCGTCCCCGTGCCGTGCGCCTCCACGTAGTCCACGGTCCGCGGCGCCACGCCCGCCGCGGCGAGCGCCTTGCGCAGCACCCGGGCCTGTCCCTGCACGCTGGGCGCGGTGAACCCCACCCGCTGGGCGCCGTCGTTGTTCACCGCGGAGCCCAGGACCACGGCGTGGATGGTGTCGCCGTCGGCGAGCGCGTCCTCCAGCCGCTTGAGCAGCACCACGCCCACCCCGTTGCCGTGCACCGCGCCGCGCGACGCGCCGTCGAAGGCGCGGCAGTGCCCGTCCGGCGAGGCGGTGCCGCCCTCTTCGTACAGGTAGCCGTGCTTGTGCGGCACGTGCACCGCCACGCCGCCGGCCAGCGCCAGGTCGCACTCGCCGCCCAGCAGGGCGCGGCAGGCGGTGTGGATGGCCACCAGCGAGGTGGAGCACGCCGACTGCACCGTCACCGTGGGCCCGTCCAGCCCCAGCTTGTACGCGGTGCGCAGGGTGAGCGTGTCCTTGTCGTTGGCCAGGTGCAGGCTCAGGCGGGCCGCCAGCGCCGCCAGCTCCCGGTCCTGCAGCAGCAGGCGGTGGTATCCGCTCGCGCTCACCCCCCCGTACACGCCCACGTTCGGCGTCTCGCCGGGGACGTAGCCGGCGTGCTCCATCGCCTCCCAGGCGCACTCCAGCCAGAGCCGCTGCTGCGGGTCCAGGATGGTGGCGTCCAGCGGGGTGAAGCCGAAGAAGCCGGCGTCGAAGCGGTCGATGTCGGGGAGGACTCCTCCCGCGCGGACGAACTTCGGGTCCGCCAGCAGCTCGGGCGCCACGCCTTCCGCGAGCAGCTCCTCCCTGGAGAAGAAGGAGATGGACTCCACCCCCGCGCGCAGGTTGCGCCAGAACGCCTCCACGCTCGCCGCGCCGGGCCAGCGCCCGCTCATCCCCACCACCGCCACCCGCCCCGCGTGCGGCGAGACCGGCGTGGTCCGCGTGTCCGATGCGGTCGACGCAGTCGATACGGTCGATGGGGTCGATACGGTCGATACGGTCGATACGGTCGATACGGTCGGCGCGGCAGATGAGGTCGACGCAGTCGATACGGTCGCCGTGGCCGATGAGGTCGATCCAATCGATTTAGCCGATGCGGTCGATGTAGCCGATCCCGTCGATGCCGTGGATCCCGCCGCGGCGGTGGAGGCCCCGTTCCCCGCGTGGCCGATGCGATCGGCCAGCGAGCGGACGGTCGGGTGGGCGAAGAGGTCCAGCAGCGGCAGCTCCGCCGCCTCGGGGAGCTCCTTCCGCATCCGCTCGTGCAGCGCCATCAGCAGGAGCGAGTTGCCTCCTGCCTCGAAGAAGTTCTCGTCCGCCCCCACCCGCTCCACCCCCAGCACCCCCGCCCAGACCGCCGCGATCCGGCCCTCCAGCGCGCCGCGGGGCTCCGCCGCCG
>DASTNU010000771.1:0-4292 GCA_035720605.1 Longimicrobium sp.
GGTGCGCGCTCGAATTCTCCCCTCTCCCGCGCAGTTTGCGGGAGAGGGGCCGGGGGTGAGGGCCCCGCGCGAAGCGCGACGCTGTTCGCAGTTGCAGTTCTCCCCTTCTCCGCGAGGAACGGGCGGGGAGGGGGCCGGGGGGAGGGGCCCTCGCGGACGCAGTGAGATGCCGGTCGAAGCGTCCCAATCTGTCGGCTGGATCAACCTCCCCCAGGGTTTTGGGGAGGCAGACGAATCATGCGAGCCCGGAGAGTGCGCTGCCCCGTGCGGAATCGGCCGCCGTGAAGCGACCAGCCACCTGCCCTACGGCACGCGGCTCGCTATCTTGTCCGACGAGATCGTGATTCGTGCAACGAACCCCAGCGAGCGGACCCGGCCGTGGAGATCACCCCCAAGCAGCGCGCGCACCTCAAGTCGCTGGCGCACCACCTGAAGCCGGTGCTGTTCGTGGGCAAGGAAGGGATCACCGACCACACGGTGCGCTCGCTGGAAGAGGCGTTCAACACGCGCGAGCTGCTCAAGGTAAGGATACTGGAAGCCGCGCCGGTGTCCGCGCGCGAGGGCGCACAGGCGCTGGCGGAGCGGATCGAGGGCGCCGTGGCGGTGCAGGCCATCGGCCGCGTGGGCGTCCTCTACCGCCCGCATCCCGAAAAGCCGGAGATCGAGCTGCCGCACTGACCGCCTCGCGGTCCGCGGGACGGCCGGGCCAGGTCGGCAGACGCGGATCTCCCGGCACTCGCCCGGGCCGGGGATCCTCGATACGGCGTTGGGGGGAGGTCGCGGGTCCGGGGCAGCCGTCAGTTGCAGATGCGCTGCTTCGCCTCCTCCACCGCCTCGAAGAGCTGCTCGAACGATTCCACGACGAAGAGCACGTCCTGGAACCGGTCGATCTCGAACGGCTGCGCCAGCACGGCATCGAGCGAGAACGGCCGCCGGTCGCAGTCGGGTCCCAGCGCGTTCGCGGCGTCGCCCGCCGAGGAGATCAAGCCGCTCCCGTACACCCGCACCTGGCCTTCCTCCCGGATCAGCCCGAACTCCACCGTGAACCAGAACAGCCTCGCCATCTGCGTCAGCGCTTCCTCCGTGCGCGCCTGGGCGGCCACGACGCCGAAACCCTGCAGGAAGTCCGCGAACACCGCGTCTGCGTGCAGCGGAACGTGGCCGAAGACGTCGTGGAAGATGTCGGGCTCCGGCAGGTAGTCGAGCTGCGAGCGCGGCCGTACGATCACGGTGGTGGGGAAGCGGCGCTGGGCCAGGCACCGGAAGAAGTCGCGGGCGGGGATGAATCCCTTCACCGGGACCGCGTTCCAGCCGGTCCGGGGGCTCAGCCGCCGGTTCACCTCGGCAAGGTCCGGGACCTGGTCGGGCCGCAGGCCGATCGCCTCGGCCCCACGCAGGAACACCCGGCTGCCGTTCCGCCGCAGCTCCGCCATGCGCCGCTCGTAGAGGATGCCCCAGACCTCGTGGTCCTCCGCGGTGTAGACGGACGAATCCTGGCGGGTGAAGATCTGGTCGTCGACCCGGAACGCGCTGGCCGGGGGGGTGCTCGCGATCATCGTGTCCATCGGGAAAAACTCCTTCAGAGGATAGGAAAGCGGCCCGTGGGATCTCCCCACGGGCCGCTCCCACGCTGGCCGGAACGCGCATGTCCAGGGACGCGCAGGCTCCCGGACGCGGCCCACGGATCGGGTCGCGTGCCGGCGATGGCGGCGATACGCGACCGGGCGCAAACTCATCGAGTTATACATAATGAGGCGTCAATCGTTAGTCAATCCCTTCGGGCTGGCCCTGCCGGCGCCGCGTGAGGCGAATCCGGTCTCCCGCGTCTTGAAGGAAGCGGTAAAAAGAGATAGACTGCTAATCTCTTAGCAGTCCCTTTCCCCACAGCCTCGGTTTCCGGGATGATGATCCGCTCCCTGCTGCGCGGACCGGCGGCCCTTTGCGTGCTGGCGGCCGCGTGGCTCGCCACGCCGGCGGGCGCGCAGACCGCCGCGTCCGGCTTCGACCTGTCCGTCCGCAACATCATGCGCGGCCCCCTGCTGGTGGGCCGCTCGCCCGACGAGGTGCGCTTCTCGGCGGACGGCCGCTGGGTCTACTTCCGCTGGCGCGTCCCCGAGGCGCGCGACACGGCCACGCACGTCTACCGCGTCTCCGTCGACGGCGGCGCCCCGGAGCTGCTGGACGACTCCGTCGCCGACCGCACCGCCCCCGCGCCGGGCAACGACGGGTGGAACGCGGACCGCACCCGCCGCGCCTTCCTGCGCCTGGGCGACGTCTACGTGGCGGAGGTGAACGGCACCGAGCGCCGCATCACCTGGACGCCCGCGCGGGAGAACGGGGAGGAGCTGTCGGCGGACGGGCGCACGGTCTACTGGTTCAGCAACAACAACCTGTACTCCACCCCGGTCGACGGCGGCCCG
Source organism: Longimicrobium sp. (assembly GCA_035720605.1). Classification (GTDB taxonomy): domain Bacteria; phylum Gemmatimonadota; class Gemmatimonadetes; order Longimicrobiales; family Longimicrobiaceae; genus Longimicrobium. Next base: position 2,421 of record DASTNU010000771.1, read on the forward strand.
CTGCGCCAGCTCACCGACATCCGCGCCGAGAACGCGCCCCGCGACCCGGCGCGCGACGGCCAGCGCGGCACGCTGCGCCGCCAGCAGACGGAGCTGTTCGGCGTCGTCCGCGACCGCGAGGCGCAGCGGGAGCGGCGGGAGCAGCTGGATTCGCTGCGCGCCGACGTGCGGACGGTGTACATCGGCCGCAACATGACGGTGAACTCCTACGACGTGTCGCCCTCCGGCCGCTACCTGCTGCTGACGGTGATGGAGCGGCCGGAGGGCGCGCAGCAGACCATCGTCCCCGCCTGGGTCACGGAAAGCGGCTACACCGAGCCGATGAACGTGCGCACCAAGGTGGGCGACGTGGAGGGGGTGGCCCGCGCGGCCGTGCTGGACCTGCAGACTTCGCGCCTCGCCTGGGTGGAGCCGGACAGCGCCCACCGCGCCCGCAAGGTCACCATGAGCAACGTGACCTGGGCGCCCACGGAGGACCGCGCGCTCCTGGTGGGCATCCCCTACGACTACAAGGACCGCTGGATCTACGCCGTGACGCCGGACGGCAAGGCGGCGGTGGTCGACGCGCTCCGCGACAGCGCGTGGGTGGGCGGGCCCGGGCTGTTCACCGCCGGCTTCGTCTCCGACGACCGCGTGTACTTCGTCTCCGAGCGCACCGGCTACGCGCACCTCTACACCATCCCCTTCACCGGCGGCCGGGCCACGCCGGTCACCTCCGGCCCGTGGGAGGTGGAGGAGGTGGTGCTCGCGCCGGACCGGCAGACCTTCTGGCTCACCACCAGCGAGACGCACCCGGGGGAGCGGGCGGTCTACACCGTTCCCGTCGCCGGCGGCGCGCGGACGCGCGTCACCGCGCTTGTCGGGTGGACGGACGCCACCCTTTCGCCCGACGGGCGCACCCTGGCGCTGCTGCACTCCACCGGCAACCGGCCGCCCGAGCTGTTCCTGATGCCGGCCCAGCCCGGGGCGCAGCCGCGGCAGGTGACGGAGTCGCGGACGGAGGAGTTCCGCGGCGGGCCCTGGATCGACCCGGAGATCGTCACCTTCCGCGCCCGCGACGGCGCCACCGTGCACGCCCGCATCTACCGCCCGCGCGATCTGGGCGCGCAGGCGCACGGCGGCGCGGTCCTCTTCGTCCACGGCGCGGGGTACCTGCAGAACGTCCACCGCGGCTGGAGCACCTACTTTCGCGAGTACATGTTCCACCACCTGCTCGCCTCGCGCGGGTACACGGTGCTGGACGTGGACTACCGCGGCAGCGCGGGGTACGGCGCGGCGGTGCGGACGGGGATCTACCGCCACATGGGCGGCAAGGACCTCACCGACCACGTGGACGCCGCGCGCTGGCTGGTGCAGAACGAAGGGGTGGACGCCGGGCGGATCGGCATCTACGGCGGCTCGTACGGCGGGTTCATCACCCTGATGGCGCTCTTCACCGAGGCGGAGACCTTCCGCTCCGGCGCCGCGCTGCGCTCGGTGACGGACTGGTCGCACTACAACCACTGGTACACCAGCCGCATCCTGAACCTGCCGCAGGAAGACACGCTGGCCTACCGCCGCTCGTCGCCCATCTACTTTGCCGAGGGGCTGCGCGGCGACCTGCTGATCGCCCACGGCATGGTGGACGTGAACGTGCACTTTTCCGACGTGGTGCGCCTGACCCAGCGGCTCATCGAGCTGGGCAAGACCGGCTGGGAGCTGGCCGTCTACCCGGTGGAGGACCACGGCTTCACCCGCCCGGAGTCGTGGGCCGACGAGTACCGCCGCATCTACGAGCTCTTCGAGCGCACCCTGCGCCCCGGCTCGCCGCCGCTGCCGGCCGCCAACCCGCCGGCCGGCGGGGGATGACGGGTGAGAGGGTGAAGGGGTGAA
>DASTNU010000772.1:0-7833 GCA_035720605.1 Longimicrobium sp.
GCGAATTCGCGCGCGAACCGGAACATGATTCCGTTCGATGTGGACGAGTTGCGACGGGAGCTTGGGCTTGAAAAAGCGTAGCTCACCCAAGGCTGCCCCGCACCAGACGACTGCCGCCGGACCTGAACTCCGGCGGCAGTCTCGTTTGGAACCCCAGTTTCTGGAGGATTTGGAGCACTGGATTCAGGTTGATCCACGCATGGCGAGTCGGATCCTGGAACTGGTCAAAGCAACGCTGCGTGATCCGTTCGATGGACTCGGCAAGCCCGAGGCGCTGCGTGGGCAGCGAGGGATATGGTCGCGCCGGCTAAACCAGGAGCATCGCCTCACGTATCGAGTTACCGACGAGCACGTGGACTTCCTCCAGGCGCGGTTCCACTACTCCAGGTAGCCGAGTGCGGCGCCTCGCGCTGCGATCTGCACGACGAACGCCCCGACAGCCGCGATGGCCGCCGGGACATTGATCGTATCGTGTCTGGCGTGAGCTACATGGTCTGGCCGGTGGAGCCGCCGGTCTGCTGGGCCGGGATCTGGCCGCAGACGGCGGGCGCGCCCGGGTTCTCGCCGGCCCCGGTGTGATAGGCCACGACGTGCTGTCCGTTCACCACGTCGCCGTAGGCCAGGCTTACGGTGGTGATGGAGGTACCGGTGCCGCTGGCCAGCGTCACGTCCTGCAGAGGGGCCACCACCTGGCCCGGGTTGTCGCAGGTGCCCTGGTGGATGTGGCCGGAGCGCGCGCCGTCGCCCTGGCCGTTCAGGGTAACGGTGACCATCGTCTGCCCCGGGCCGTGCTCCATGAACTGCGCCTGCCCGGTCACGCCGGAGTTGCCCACCGCGTTCATCGTCACGGCGGCGGCGACGCCCGTGGCGCCGGGCATGGTGCTGTCGCCCGGCGGCGGCGCGGTGGCCGTGGTACCGCTGTCGGCCGGCGTCATCACCGACGTCGTGTCGCTCCCGCCCTCCGCCTGGTCGCCGCCGCCGCACGCCGCCAGCGCGAGCGGCAGCACGGCGAGCGCACACATCCGAAACCGCTTCATCCTGGTTGCTCCCTTTGCAGAGATTGAGTCGGGGACTTCCCCGTGGGACTCACGCACTTTCGCACTCACGCACTCACGCACTCACGCACTCACGCACTCACGCACTCACGCACTCACGCACTCACGCACTCACGCACTTCCCTTACCACGCGATCCCGTAGTCCTCGCCGTGGTGGCTGCTGCCGCCCCAGAAGGTGCCGTGCTCGCGGTCGAAGAAGATGGCGTTGATGGGCCCGGAGGTGCGCGCCTCGAAGGTCAGCTCGTACCCCATCCGCCGCAGCTCCGCGCGCACCCAGTCGGGCATGGACTCCGCCAGCAGGATGCGGCCGGGCCGGCTCTCGTGCCCGCCGAAGCTGGAGCGCATCTGGAAGCTGTTGATGTTGGGCGCCTCGGCCGCCTGCTGCACGTTCATCCCGAACTCCACCACGTTCAGAAAGAACTGCAACAGGTTCTGGTCCTGGCTGTCGCCGCCCTGCACGGCGAACGAGAGGAACGGCTTGCCGTCCTTGAGCGCCATGGACGGGGTGAGCGTCACGCGCGGCCTCTGGCCGGGGCGCAGCACGTTGAACGGGTTCTCCGCCGGGTCGGTGACGAAGCTCTGCAGCCGCTGGCTCAGCCCCACCCCCGTGCGCCCGGCGATCACCGCCGGCACCCACCCGCCGCTGGGGGTGATGGAGACCACCCACCCCTCCGCGTCCGCCGCCTGCACCGACGTCGTCCCCGCGTAAAAGCTCTCGTCGAGGTCCACCGACGCGCGGGGCGGCGCCGAGACGCTGTCGCCGCGGCCGCCGCTGCGGTGCCAGTCGCGCAGGTAGTGCGCGAACGGGTTGGTCTCTCCCTGGAACGGGTACGGGTCGCCGGGGCCGATCGCCGGGTCGTTGCGCTGGGGATCGATCAGCCGGGCGCGCTCGCGGGCGTACTCCCTGGACAGGAGCCCGCGGATCGGCTCCTCCGGCGGAAAGTACGGGTCGCCGTAGTAGAAGTCCCGATCGGCGAAGGCCAGGCTCATCGCCTGGTACAGCGTGTGGACGTAGCGCGCGCTGTTGTAGCCCATCCCCCGCAGGTCGAAGTTCTCCAGGATGTTGAGCGACTGCAGCATGGCCGGGCCCTGCGTCCAGTGGGTGAGCTTGTAGACGCGGATCCCCCTGTAGTCCGTCCACACCGGCTCCTCGATGCGCACCTGCCAGCTCGCCATGTCCTCCAGCGTGATCAGTCCGCCCTGCTCCTGCACGCCGCGCACGAGCTCGCGCGCGATGTCGCCGCGGTAGAAGCGGTCGTACGCGGCCAGGATGGCCTCGCGGCGGGACCGGCCCTGCGCCAGCGCCAGCGCCTCGGCCTCCACCAGGCTGCGCAGCGTGCGCGCCAGGTCCGGCTGGCGAAAGATCTCGCCCGCGACCGGCGCCTCGCGCTCCTGGCCGGGGTGCGGAAGCATGACCTCGCGCGAGTACGGCCACTCGCGCAGCCGCGCGCGGTTGTTGTGGATGCTGTTGGCCGTCTGCCCCTCGATCGGGTAGCCGTCCGCCATCTGGATCGCGGGCGCCAGCACCTCCGCCAGCGACAGCTTCCCGTACTCCGCCAGCATCACCATCAGCCCGCCGGGGGTGCCGGGGATGACGGCGGCCAGCGGCCCGTACTCCGGCGGATAGACCATCCCCCGTGACCGGTAGTACTCGGGCGTCGCCCCGGTCGGCGCGGTGCCCAGCGCGTTGATGCCGATCACCTGGCCGGTGTGGGGATTGTAGATGAGCGCCTGCGTCTCGCCGCCCCAGCTCAGCACGTCCCACATGGTGCTGGTGGCGGCGAGCATGGCGCACGCCGCGTCCACCGCGTTGCCGCCTCGCTGAAAGGTCATGGCGCCCGCGGTGGCCGCGAGCGGCTTGCCCGTGATGGCCATCCAGTGGCGCCCGTGCAGCACGGGCTTGGCGGTCTGCTGGGCCTGGGCGACGTACGGGGGCAGCGCGGCCATGGCGAGTGCGAGGGTGAGGATGCGGACGGTCACGCGAGTCATCGGTCGGCGCTCTGGGGATGAGTCGGCGGCGCGGCGGGAGCGCCGCGGGGCGAATGCATTCTACGTTGCCCGCGAAGCTCGTTCCAGACGTCCGCGCGACAGCCTCCGGGTCGTACGTTCTCTCCGTCCGTTTCGCCCGCGCATCCGCCCCCTCCGGAGCGGCCCCGGCTCCCTCCGCGCCACCTGCCGAACGTCGTTGCGCGACGGGCTGTTGCGGGTGTTAAACTGGACGGTATGATCCCTGGATGAACGAGTCATTCGAGTGGGATTCGGAGAAGGCGGAAGCGAACGAGTCCAAGCACGGGATCGCCTTCGCGGAGGCGCAGACGGTATGTTCTGATCCTCTGCTCGTCATCTGGCCTGACCCCGAGCACTCCTGGGACGAGGAACGCGCCCAAGCCATAGGCACGTCGTATCTCGCCCGTCTACTCGTGGTAATGTACACGGAGCGTGGGGACTGTGTCCGTATCATCAGCGCGCGCCGGGCAACTCGCCGCGAAGTAAAGACCTATGCGCAGTAAGCAGAACGTGGACGACTACGAGATGCTTCCGGAGTACGACTTCTCCAACGGGATTCGCGGTGCCTTTGCCAACCGCTGGACCGAGGAGCAGAAGGCGCAGATTCTCCAGGACGCGATCGAGGGTACCGCCCGCACCTGGCACGAGTTCGCGGCGAAGCGGGTGCGGGCGCTCGAGGCGGCGCTCTTTGCGCACACCGTGCTCGCAAGCCCGGCGTTGCGCTCGAGGGAGCTTGGCCCGTCTGCCACGCGGCCGTTTCGCGCCCTGGTTCGGCTCGCTTCGGAACTCGAGCCAGGGGTGCTGCCGCGAGCGGAGCTGCGCGAGCGGCTGAGCGACCTTGCTGCCGAGTGCCATTGGGCGTTCTGGCATGGGCATGAGGGCACCGCCGGAGGACCGGCCGAGCGCCTGGCGCATATTGAGCGACTGGAGCGGATCGGCAGGGAGGCAGAGGCGGTGCAACGGCTCGTCGACGAGTCGATCCAGCAGCACCTCGCGCGGAGCGGCCTGTCCGAGCGGGAGATCGAGCGGAAGATGGAGGAAACGGCGCAGCTCTGGCTGGCGGCCTGATCCTCAGCGACCCAAAGCAGCGCGCGCCGGAGGGGATCGTCCTCTCCGGCGCGCGGTGCTTGGGCGGATCGAGGCGGAGCTACGTGCGCACGCGCAGCATCAGCACCAGGCCGGCGGCCAGGAAGAGCGCGTTGGGGCCCCAGGCGGCGACCAGCGGGTCGATGGCGCCGCTGCTGCCGATCGCTTTCCCCACGCGGAAGAGCAGCATGTAGATGATGGTGATCCCCAGGCTGATCCCCACGCCGTACGCCGCGCCGCCGCGGTTGGACGAGGTGACCAGCGGCGCGCCGAAGAGCACGATCACGATCACCGCCAGCGGCACGGCGATCTTCTGCGCCCGCTCCACGCGCAGCGGGGCCGCGTCGCCGCCGGAGCGCTCGATGGCGCCGACGAAGCGCGTCATCTCCGCGTAGCGCATCTGCTCGGGCTCGCGCGGCTCCGCCATCAGGTCCTCGGGCGTCTCCACCAGCCCGGGGACGCGCAGCGTGTCGAAGTGCACCGCCTGCTCGCGCCCGTCGGCCCACAGGATGCGCCGCCAGCCGTCCTCCAGCCGCCAGCCGCCCCGCTGCCGCCAGATGCCGCGCCGCGCGTATACGTGCACCCCCGGCGCCTTCTCCGTGGCGTTGCGCTCCAGCGCCAGCTCCGCCAGCTCCCCCGTTCCCGCGTCCAGCCGGCGCGCGGAAAGGATCCCCTCGCGCTCCGTCTGAAAGACGAAGTTGATGCGTGGTCCCCCGAGCCCCGTGGTGACCGCCTCGCCGCGGAGCGCCGCCGCCTTGCGCAGCGTGATGGGCACCAGCTCGCTGAGCGCGAAGGCGCCGCCGCTGAGCACAATGGAGAGGATGCCGATGGGCACGAACAGCCGCCAGAAGCTCACCCCGCCCGCCTTGGCCGCCGTGATCTCCTGGTGGCGCGTCAGCCCGCCGATGGTGAAGACCGTGGCCACCAGCGCCGCGATGGGAAAGGCGTACACCATGAACTGCGGGAACTGGTAGACGTACGCCAGCCCCAGCTTGCCCATCGGCACCCCGCGGTCCATGTAGGTGTCGATGTTGTCGGTGATGTCGCCGATGATGAACAGCAGGGGGAGCCCCAGCACCAGCATGAAGAAGGTGAGCAGGAACTGCCGGGTGACGTAGCGGTCCAGCAGCTTCATGCCCGCCCCCTGCGCAGCCGGGCAAGCGGCGCCGCGGCGGCGTCGCGCACCGTCTGCAGCAGCGTGTCCCAGACGCTGCTGCGGGCCGTGGACGTCTCCCGCCCCATGGTGGCCAGGCCGAAGAGGCCCAGCACCGTCATCACCCCGTTCATGATCCACATGGCGAAGACGGGGCTCACCACGCCGCGCCCGGCCAGCGACTCGCCGCCGATCAGCCCCACGTAGTAGAGCGAGAACACCGCCATGCTGGTGGCGATCACCATCCCGATCCCCCCGCCGCCAAAGCGCAGCGCCAGCGGGGCGCCCACGATCACGAACACCAGCGACGCCACCGCGATGGAGTACTTCTTGTGGATCTCCACCAGGTAGTTGCGCATGCTTTCTTCCAGCTGTTCCACCTGCCGCCGCGCGTTGGACAGCATGTCGGCGGTGCGGCGGGTGCGCATGCGCAGGTTGCGGCGCTCGGCGTCCATCGCCAGCGCCATCTCCGGCTCCAGGTTGGGATCCCCGGAGCGCGCGGTGTCGGCCGCCTCGCGCCCGGTCAGCGCGAAGTCCAGGTCCGCCATCGCGCTCTCGCGCAGGGTCTTCACCTCGTCCGCGCGCTGCCGGGCCAGGGTGTCGATCTGCGCCTGCAGCATCCCGATGGTCATCTCGCGGTCGCCGCGGTAGCCGTCGGGGCGGTCGTTGCGCTGCAGCTGGTTCCCCACGTCGGGAACGCCGAACACCTGCTTCTGGAAGTAGACGCGGCGAAAGGTCTCCGGCTCGGCGGAGCTGACCTCGCGGGTGTGGCCGTCGTACAGCTGCAGGATCATGTCCGTGCCGTTGCCGCTGAACATGGCGCGGCCGCTGTCGGCGAACACGGTGTGCACGGTGGCGGGGTTGCTCACGTCGAACATCGACACGTCCCACATGCGGTTGGTCCCCGGCTCGATGCGGGCCGCGCGCAGGTAGTACACCTTGCCGCCGCTCTGCGGAGAGATGCGGTTGAGGGTCTGCTCCTCCAGCAGGAAGGTGGGCGTCTTGCGCCCGATGTCGATGATGAGCTGGCTCCAGCGGTGGTTGGCCTCCGGGAGCACGCGGTCGTTGAAGACGATCATCCCCGCGGTGATGACGCCCGCGGCCACCAGCAGCGGCGCCAGCATCCGCCGCAGGTCCACGCCGTTGGCCTTGAGCGCGGTGATCTCGTTCTCCGCCGTGAGGTTGGAGAAGGTGAAGAGCACCGCCACCAGCACGGCCATGGGAAAGGTGAGCGCCACCGTCGCCGGCAGGGCGAGGACGAAGAACTCGGCGATCACCCGCGGCGGCAGCCCCTTGCCGGCCAGGTCGGCCAGCCGCCGCGCCAGGGTGTTGATGAGGATCACCCCGGTGAGGGCGAAGAACGAAAAAAGAAACGGGCCCAGGTGCGCCCGCATGAGGTACCGCGTAAGGATCTTCATCCGCGCCGATGAGGACTTGCCGGGTGACGGGGGCCTCTCCTAGTATACGCCGCGCGGCGGAAGGGTACAACCTCCGCCGTCCAGTCCGTCCGAATTTTTCCCGAAGCCAAGCGATCCTGATACCGCTCCGCCGCGCCCTCCGTTCCGCGGCGCTGGCCGGCGTGCTGCTTCTGCCCGCCGCCTGCGCCGACCGCGACCCGCCCATGCCCGAGTTCAACCAGGACCGGGCCTGGTCGCACCTGGTGGCGCAGGTCTCCTTCGGGCCGCGCTACCCGGGGAGCCGCGGGCACGCGTGGCAGCTGGCGTGGCTGATGGAGCAGCTCACCTTCCTGGCGGACACGGTGGTGCAGCAGAAGTTCACCGCGGCGGGCGAGGGCGGCCGCAGGCTGGAGCTGACGAACGTGGTGGCGAGCTTTCGCCCGGAGCTGCGGGAGCGGGTGCTGCTGGTGGCCAACCTCGACACGCGGCGGCGGGCGGACCGCTCGCCGGAGCCGCTGGACCGCCGCCTCCCGGTGCCCGGCGCCAACGTGAACGCGTCCGGCGTGGCGCTGCTGGTGGAGCTGGCGACGATGTTCTGGGAGCAGCCGCCTCCGGTGGGGATCGACCTGCTGCTGGCGGACGGCGACGACTACTCGAACGAGGTGCAGATGGCGGGGACGAACCACTTCGTGCGCTCGATGCCGGGATACCGCCCGCGCTACGCGGTGGTGGTGCAGGCGGTGGCGGACGTGGAGCCGCGCTTTCCGGTGGATACCAGCGCCGCGCCCGCGCGGCGGCTCTGGGCGGTCGCCCGGCGGCTGCGGCAGGACTCGCTCTTCGCGGCGCGGGCGGAGAGCGGCGCGGCGGCGGACCAGGGAGCGGTGCTGGAGGCCGCCGGGATCCCCACGCTCGTGGTGGCGGACCGCGAGTACGGGCCGCTGAACCTGCGCTGGCACAGCAAGGACGACATGCCGCAGTTCCTTTCCGCCGCGACGCTGGCGCGCACGGGGCACACGCTGGCGGCGCTGCTCTACACCGAGACGCCGGCGGAGGCGCGCTGATGGCGATGACCTCGCAGGAGCGGCTGGCGCTGGGCGTCGCGGCGCTGCTGCTGGCGGGCGGCGCGGCGGCCCG
>DASTNU010000773.1:0-5032 GCA_035720605.1 Longimicrobium sp.
TCCAGGATCGTTTGGGCCGCGGCGGGGATGCGGGCGTCGGGGTCCAACGCCGGATCGTAGGCCGTGAGGGCGACGGCGCCGATGCGGAAGGAGCGGCGGACCTCGGTGATCAGCTCGAGCACCTGCGGGAGCAGCAGGCCGCCGGGGACGGCGAAGGCGTTGGCGCGGCCTTCCCGCGGGTCCAGCACGTCCAGGTCGACGTGCAGGTACACCGATTCCGCGCGGGAGCGCAGGGCGTCCAGCGTGGGGGACAGGCGCGCCGCCAGCTCGTCCGGCGGCAGGACGGTGGCGGTGGAGGCGCGCAGCAGGTCGGCTTCGGGCGGGTCGATGTCGCGGGTGCCGACCAGGCAGACGTTCGCGTCGGGGATCGGCGTCCAGCCGGGGAGCGTGCTGGAGAGCGCGGTCCAGCAGCGGCCAGTGGCGATGGCGAGCGACATCCCGTCCAGAAAGCCGCTGCGCGTCGTTTCGGGCGTGTTGAAGTCCGCGTGCGCATCCAGCCAGATGACCGCGGGGGCTGGCGCGCCCAGGCCGGCGAGGGTGCCGATCGAGCTGATGCAGTTGCCGGCGAGGATCACGGGAAGCGCGCCGGACGTGCGCGCCTCGCGGACCGCATCCGCGATGGACGCGGCGAGCTGGAAGGCGGTGCGGATCTCGGCCGGCGGGGGGGCGGCGGGGGCCTCGATCCAGCGCGTCTCGACGGCGTGGCCGCGGGCGCGCAGGTGATCCTCCAGGCCGCTTTCCAGCAGGCGCAGCGGGCCGGCACCCATCCGCCAGCCGCGGATCGCGCTGTCCCAGGGGACGGCGACCAGGCGGACGTCGCGGCTCACGGGCGGGCGGCCAGGATCTCCAGGAGCAGCCGCGCGGCCAGGCGCGCGGTGCGCCCGTCGGGATCGTACGGCGGCGAGGTTTCCATGATGTCCGCGGCGACCAGGCGCGGGTCCGCGGCCACGGTGCGGACCACGTCGATCATCTCCCGCGCGGATAGGCCGCCGGTGCCGGGGGCGCTCACGCCGGGCGCGAAGGCGGCGTCGGCGGCGTCCATGTCGATGCTCAGGTAGAGCGCATCCGCACCCGATGTAGCACGATAGAGAGCGGCGCGCGAAACTGTCACCGCGCGGTGCGTCTCCACGTCCTCCATGGTGGACAGGTGGATCCCCTGTCCCGCCGCCCATTCCAGGTAATAGCGCGAGTTGGCAAAACGGCGGATGCCGATCATCGCCGTGCGCGCACCGGCGGCGATCGGCGTTTCCAGCGCGCGGCGGAAGGGCGTGCCGCTGGAAAGGTGCGCCTCGTCGTCGTATTCGCGCACGTCGAGGTGCGCATCGACGTTGACGATGGCGAGCGCAACGTCGGCGCGCGCGGCGGCCAGGCCGCGGATGATCGAGCCGGTGATCCCGTGGTCCCCGCCCAGGAAGACCGGCCGCGCGCCGGCGGCGAAGAGCTGGCGCGCGGCTTCCTCGATCCGGGCGTGGGCGTCGGCGCCGTTCATCGCCGGGAGCGCGACGTCGCCCAGGTCCGGCACGGACTCGACCTCGCGCTCGCCGTCGAACGTGCCGAAGGAGGCGAGCGCGTCGCGGATGGCGCGCGGGCCGAAGCGCGCGCCGGGACGCGACGGGATCCCGCCGTCGTACGGAAAGCCGAGCACCACCGTCCGCCCCTCCAGCGGCTCGCCCTCCGCCCACGGGCGCAGGAGCGTGGGCGCACGGGGATCGCGCGGGTCGGGTCGGGCGCGGAGGGCGGCGAGCGGGTCGGCGGTCGGATCGGTCACGGCGGGTGGGATTCGGACGTGGCTGGCATCGTCTGGATCGCTTGTCCGGGCTTGGATCGTCTCGCTAACTTACGGGGACCGGGGCGCGCCGGGCCAGCATCGGCGCGCCCCGGCTTCCACATCCGTCACATACGCGTTCTTTGGGGTTCGGTCCACATGCGCATCCTCACCGGGATCCAGCCTTCGGGCATCCTGCACATCGGCAACTACTTCGGCGCCATCAAGCCCATCCTGGACCTGCAGGGCCAGGGCGACGTGTTCGTCTTCCTGGCGGACCTGCACGCGCTCACCTCGCTGCGCGACGCGGCCGCCATGCGCGAGAGCGTGCGCACCGCCGCCATCGACCTGCTGGCCTGCGGGCTGGACCCGGAGCGGACGACCTTCTGGCGCCACTCGCGGGTCTCCGCCCACGCGGAGCTGACCTGGATCCTGAGCACCGTCACGCCGATGGGGCTGATGGAGCGCATGGTGGCGTACAAGGAAAAGGTGCAGGCCGGCATCTCCGCCAACGTGGGGCTCTTCACCTACCCGGTCCTGCAGGCCGCCGACATCCTGCTCTACGAGACGGACCTGGTGCCGGTGGGCAAGGACCAGAAGCAGCACCTGGAGGCCACGCGCGACATCGCCACCAAGGTCAACGAGACGTACGGCGAGGGCACGCTCAAGCTGCCGGACGCCAAGATCGCGGAAGCGGTGGCGGTGGTGCCGGGGCTGGACGGGCGCAAGATGAGCAAGAGCTACGGCAACACCATCGACATCTTCATGGAGGAGAAGGCGCTGCGGAAGCGGGTGATGTCCATCGTCACCGACTCCACGCCGCTGGAGGCGCCCAAGGACCCGGAGGGCTCCACGATCATCGACATCTACCGCCTGTTCGCCACGCCGGAGCAGGTGGAGCAGATGAAGGACGAGTTTCGCGCGGGCGGCGTGGGGTACGGCCACTTCAAGCAGCGGCTGTTCGAGGTGATCTGGGAGTACTACGCCCCGATGCGCGCGCGCCGCGACGAGATCCTGTCCCGCCCCGGATACGTGGACGAGGTGCTGGAGGAGGGCGCGCGGAAGGCGCGCGCCGTGGCGGACGCGACGCTGCAGCGGGTGTGGAGGGCGGCCGGGCTGGCGTGACAGGGAATAGGGAATAGGGAACAGGGAATAGGGAACAGCCTGCAGCTGCAGGCTACAGGGGAGAGCCGGCGGCGCTTCGGCCGCCGGCGCATCTGGGACGGCGAATCGTGTCGATGACGACGACTACTACCTTCAGGGCCGCGGTGGATGCGCAGTCGGTGGACGGCATCATCGCGGGATTGTACGCGGCGATCTCCGGGGCGGCGGGGGAGCGGCGGGACTGGGCGCGGTTCCGCGGCTACTTCTTTCCCGGCGCGCGGATGATTCCCACCAACCGCGCCATCCACGCCGGCCAGGGCGGGCACCCGCCGGAGGTGATGGACGTGGAGACGTTCATCCGCACCACCGCCCCCGTGGTGGAGCCGATCGGCTTCTACGAGCGGCCGATCGCCGCGCGCGTGGAGCGCTTCGGGTGCATCGCGCACGTGTGGAGCACCTACGATTCGCGCCACTCACCGGACGACGCGGAGCCCTTCGCGCGCGGCATCAACAGCATCCAGCTGTACCACGACGGCGCGCGCTGGTGGGTGGTGAACGTGTTCTGGGATTCCGAGCGCGCGGGCAATCCCATCCCCCCGCAGTACCTGCCCGGGGGCTGAACCGTCGATCCCGAGCGTTGTCCTGCTGAGGGGAGGCGCCGCTCCGCATCGCAAACTCTGGAGCGGGCCGTGGTTTCCGGATGGCGCTCCCTCAGAGGGTGTTGCTAAATCCAGCGACTGCGAAGCAGCGTTGTCTTCCTGAGGGAGCGCCTACGAGTAACCTGAGGTAATGCAACCGCTTGCGCGCGACCGAAGGATCTTCTCTCCGCCCAGCGAAGGGCAGGCTCGGCGGCAGAGATTCAGCCCCCACGGTTCAGCCGGCAAGATCCTTCGGTCGGCGCCAAGGTACCGTGCGTGCTGAAGTTGCACGCGGCGCCTCCCTCAGGAAGACAAATCGCGAGTGATGTTTAGCAACGCTCTCTCAGGAAGACAACGCTGTTTCAATCTCTGAGTGGCTAACTGACACGCGCGCAACAGGATGCGTGCGCGGCGGCACTGCTCTTGCCTACCATCCCGGGCTCGTTTCACCGAGCAGCGGGAACCCTTGGAGGCAGGGGATGACGATGAAGAGGCACTCGATCCGCCAACTGGTGGCGATGAGCTTCACGGCGGTGGCGCTTTCCGGATGCGCGGGGACGAACCTTGGCGCCCTGGGCGACATCCTGGGCGGCGCGATGGGCGGAATGGGAGGCGCCGGCCAGCAGCAGGGGCAGCTGGTGGTGGAGGTGCAGGGGGTCGATACGCGGCAGCAGGTGATCGCGGTGCGTACGCAGCAGGGGCAGCAGGGCAACGTGCTCTTCGACCAGAACACGATCGTCACCTACCAGAACCAGCAGTACCCGGTGACGGCGCTGGAGCGCGGCGACGTGGTGGCCATGCAGGTGCAGCAGACGCAGCAGGGCGCGCCCTACGCCAGCCGCATCGACGTGCAGCAGAGCGTGCAGGAGCGCACCGGCCAGACGACGGGCGGCGTCGGCGGGACGGGGCAGGTGCAGCAGATGTACGGCCGCGTGGGGCAGGTGGACTACGAGCGCGGCATGTTCCAGCTGCAGACGCAGCAGGGCACGTACGTCGTGCAGATGCCGTACAACCCGGGCCCGGCCACCAACGACTACTTCCGCCGCCTGCGCACCGGCGACACGGTGCGGATGGAGGGCACGGTCGTCGGCAACGGGCGGGTGGAGCTCTACCGGTTCATCTGAGCGGGTGACGGGTGAGGGGGTGAGCGGCGCGGGCTTCGGCTCCGCGCCGTTCGCTTTTTCGGATACCGCCGGACTGTCATTCCGAAGGATGCGCCGCTCGGATCTCGCCCGGTGCACAACATCCGGGCGCCGACTGAGGAATCTACCCGCCCCACCTGGTGGCCGGCTGCCGAACACCGAGCTGGCCCATGCGTCGTCGGCACGCATGCAGTCGCGCCGCCGCCGTCCAGGAGCGAATGGAATTCGCCGCTGGAAAGTCGCGAAGTCCGCCTGCGCGCAATACCGTTTACTTTGTTCACCTAGCGAGGTAAGATACAGCCGGACCCCAGCCTGAGGAGGCCCGGATGGCTCGTGTGAGCAAAGTGCGGCTCGAGGGAGACCGGTTGACCGACCTGATGAAC